>NZ_CP076364.1 GCF_018798885.1 Gemmobacter fulvus
TCCGCTTTGCGGATGCATCGAAAATTATTGGGCCAGCAGCTTCGCTGCGATGGTTCGCCGTTGATCTGTTCGCATTAATGTTCAAGCGAATCTGGAATGATCAAGAATCAAAAGAGGTTATGGAGCGAAATTTTGTTGGAGTTACGGCGGACCGGCTTGTCGACGGGGTTCCACTTCGCCTTTTGACTAATGCTGAGCTTCAGAGGATTTGTTTTGAAGCTATTGCAGGCGAAGCTATGGGGAGTAGCACAAAGAGGGGAAGGCCCTACACGTGGCTGATTACGCACTTGGCGGATGGTAAACAGCAAATATCTCCGCGTTCATTTCTGACTGCGCTAAGGGTTTCGGCGGAAGAATCCGATATTAGAGATGGGCTTGCTATTGATTACAAAGGTATTCAATCTGGAGTTGCGGAAGCTTCGAATGCTCGCCATGACGAGTTGGCAGAGGACTATCCTTGGATTGAAACAGCACTCGAGCCATTGAGAGGTCAATCAGTTCCGGCGTCGCAGGAGGACTTCTATGACATCTGGCGTCGTCAGGAAATTCCTCAAAAGATTCTCGCTGAGTACGCGGATTCGCGTGCGCCATTGGAGATTTCACGTGCGGATCCTGAAAATCTGCCCCAAGCCCTTGAGCGGTCTTTGGTTCAGTTGGGTGTATTTGAGGACCGCGATGACGGTCGGATTAACGTGCCCGACATTTTCCGTATTTCGACCGGGATGAAGAGAAAAGGTGGAGTGCCGCCGCAGCGAAGGAAGACGTACTGAGAGCCGCGCTTCACTCCCGACGGTAGGACCGGCAACTTAGTGGAACTCGGCCCCGCAGCTGCGGCGCGCTCGACCGGCCGCTTTGATCGGGTTGTCAGCTTCGCAAGGGGCAGGTTCGCGCCCTCAATCAGGGTCGCTAGTCGTTATAGGCCGCTTCACATGGGCTTCGGCTATCGCACGTAGGCTTTCGAGTCCGCCAACTGCATCCTCAATTGCTTTTCGAAGCTTCTGGTCATGACCTGGGCGAAACCGCCCACCGCGTGTCGTCTCACCGCAGCCACAGTAGCACTCGCGTTCAGACATCGAACCCTCCAGATAATTTGGTTTGAGTATGGATGTCAGACCGGGGTGGTGCAACGTCAGCTTTCGGGAACGAATGCTGCGGCCAGCGTCCAAGGCAAACGGCGGCTCTGGGCCGACCGGGTCGATACGGCGCGCGGGCCTCAAGAAGGGCTTGCTGCGACGCCGCATGACCGCTTTGAGCCGAGACCTACCTGTTTTGGTCTGCGGCAAAGTCCGCTTCGTACGCTGCTTCACATAGTCCAAAGTGGTTGGTGGCGGTTTGCCAAAGCATCACCGCTGCCAATAAGCGCGCAGCCATGAATAATGCAGCGGCTTCTTCAGCATCGTTTTTCTCTTCTGCATTGAAGTAGCGATCATCCAGCGCGTCTATTTGATGTTGAGTAACCTTATACGACTGAACTTCAAAGCTTTCAGGCAGAAGTATAGCAGCCCTCTCTGGCATGGTCGTCAGTTTCCCCACCAAGATCTCCATTACCGTCGCTCTAGCGTCAGACAAGGCCGCAGAGTTGATTTTCTCTGCCAGGTCGGGATTGGTTGTTTTCAAGCGAGAGATCATAACTCAACACTATGGCGCTAAGCGACGAAAGCAATGGCTGAACGACGGCTAGGTCCCGCATAGCTACCATCGTGGCCGAAACTTTGCTGCGGTGCCAGTCGAACGTCACCTTTCGCGGATGCGGCCACGCAACATAGTTCGAGGATGACCGTCGTCTTTGGGCCGTTCACCTATTCCTTGGGCGGCCAGGAAGCTCTAAGCTTGATACCTTGTCGGGCAGGCTGCCTGGACCAATAGGCTGGAAGGTTTCCCATGGATGTCAAACTCATGTTGCACCCCCGCAACCAACACCGGGAGGGGTATGACTTTGAACGCCTGATCGTGAAATCTCCGGAACTGGAGGCATTCATGACAAGAAACCCACGCGGTCAGATGACGATCAATTTTCAGGACGTGGACGCGGTCCGTCTGCTCAACCGGGCGCTCTTGATGACCCACTATGAGCTTGATTTTTGGGAGATTCCTGCCTCTTACCTGTGCCCGCCGATCCCGGGTCGTGTCGATTACATTCATTACCTGGCGGATCTGCTTGCCGAAAGTAATGATCAGGAGATCCCGCACGGCTCGGGTATCAAGGCGCTGGACATCGGGACCGGTGCGAGCCTTGTGTATCCGCTGACAGGTCAGCATGAATATGGCTGGGACTTCACTGGCGTAGATATCGATCCGGTCTCGCTCAAATCAGCACGGCAGATCTGCGAGCGGAATGGGCTGAATATGAAGCTCAGACGTCAGAACAACCCAGAGGATATCTTCGAGGGTGTTATCGGCTCCGATGATCGTTTCCACCTTACGCTGTGCAATCCCCCGTTTCATGCGTCGCTTGCGCAGGCGGAAGAGGGCACGCGGCGCAAGTGGCGCAATCTTGGCAAGGGCAACTCTGCCGAACTCAATTTTGGCGGCCGGAATGCCGAACTCTGGTGTCCGGGTGGTGAAATCAGCTTCATTGCCAGAATGGTCGAGCAGAGCATGAATTTTGCCGGCCAATGCCTATGGTTCACCTGCCTGGTGTCCAGGAAAGACAACCTCAAGCCACTCTCCAGACTTCTGAAGAAAGCGAAGGTTGTCGAATTCAAAGTTGTCGAAATGGCGCAGGGCCAGAAGACCAGCAGGTTCATTGCCTGGACCTACTATCCGGAACGGCAGAGATCCTTGTAGGTGGATCAGGTTCAGCAACAGGTCAGCGCGCAGACCCCATCAGATTAAACTGTAGCGTTCCATTATGAGCGATCGCTTTAGGGAATGCCGCGCCGCAGCGGCGGCATGCTCTGATCGGCTGCTCAGGGCCGCACATGAGACGCCACCTGGCGTCTCAGATACTCTCTTCCCAGTTCCCCCCCCGTGCAAAAACACCCGTAACACGGTAACGCGGCTCTCATTGACCATGAAGGCGATGGTCAGGCGGCGCTCAAATCCGATGATGCGCAGACCAGAGCGAACATCCGCGCTCCGAACCTATGCCCAGTCTCTGACAGAAGGCCTCCACCCATTCGAGATACGCGAGCGCAAGAACCGGCGATGCCTCATTGGCGATCCAGTCATACAATGCCACGAGATCCCCCGCGGCTTCCGGAGCGAAGACGACTGGACGCTCCTTCAAGAGCGGCCAGCCAATGCCTTTGCGTGACGTTCGCGGATGGAACCGAACACCTTATCCACCGGGAGTGCCCGTCCCGGATCAACCTCCATCGCATCATAAACCGGAGCGACCTCCTCGCGGAGCCAGCGCTCAACGGCGGCATTACGTTCCTGGAGTGCCCGAAGCCCTGCGCGAACGACCTCGCTGGCCGAAGCATAACTGCCGGAGGCGACGAGATCATCGATGAAGGCAGTATGCTCAGGTGGCAGGCTGACAGTGCGCTTTTCGACCGTTGCCATGAAAGAAACTCCGATACGGTATGGCAAATTCATACCATACGGAGCCTCGGTGTCACACGCTTAGCACCCGAGAGATCCGGCGCTCAGCACCCATATACTTTTCTTCCGCTGGCGCTGTAGTAGTAACGCCCGCCGCGAGGCCCCGTATGGCAAGTCGGCGATGACCGCCTGGGTGCAGTGTAACGAACAGGTTTGGGCTTGTACTTCGCCACGCTGGATTTCAGGGCCTTACCCCATTCGCAGGCATTCCCGTCTCCATCTCCATCGAGACCATGCGGGTCGCGGTGTGGCCCGCCATTCGCGATGAAAAACCGTTGCGCTTCACCAGCAGAAGCAAAATCTGAGCAGTTCTTATCATCGCGCGGGACGGGAGCAGCACTGGCCCCCCCCCTAGCATAGAGCGATTTGCCAACCGTTGCGGCTGTTCTCGCCCCTAGATATGAGCTGCCGCCATAGGCCGTGTTACACTGAAGTGCACCGCGAGCGCCCAGTTCAGCCTCAATCGCCAGTAGATCGGCTCCGCTTGCTGAAACATGGGCACTGCAAAGAGCGGATGTGGGTTGCGTACTAAGTGCCTTAACCTGTGTTGACGTGGGGACCCCGCATGCAGATACAAGAAAACTGGCCGTGAATGCCATGATCAGCGCTCTGTTCAACTTTAAGCCTCCCTTAGAAATACCGCTCCTAAAGAGGATTTTACCCTGTAGTTCAAGAGGACGATGCATGTCAGGCTTTGCCAGGGGGCTGCCTAAATATGAGCTACGCCCCCGATCCGATTTGAACCGCTGCGCTCTGCACGAGTGGCCGATTGAGGGATGCCGCAGCGCGGCACATGGGCATCTCGAATGCCCGCTATGAGTCGGCCTACTCCGTCAGATCGTCCAGAGTGATGTCGAGAGCGCCCGCCAGCGCGCGCAAGGTTGCGATCGAGCCCTGTTTGCGGCCCGTCTCGATCTCCGCCACAGTGACGCGGTTGACGTCGGCCCTTTCGGCCAGTGTGGCTTGGGTCAGGCCGCGCAGGTCTCGGTAGACGCGCAGCGGGTTTTCTCCGTCGAGTAACCGGTTCGCGTAGTCGGAGGGAATCAGTTCATCTCCGCCCGCTCCCAGGGCCGCCTTTGCCCGATCATAGCTCTGCAGATCGGCCAGATCTTCGGCCGCGGCCCGCAGGCGGTCATATTCTTCGCGGGGGATCGTCACCATCTCGTTCATTTCATTTCCCTTCAGTCATAGATGCCGCCGCGTGGCCCTATATCGAGAACTGCGAGGACATTGCCCTGGTCATCCATGACCACACGCCAGTCACCAACCCGCAGACGGATCCCCTCACGCCCCTTGAGGGCCCTCAGGTTGTTGCCCTGTGAGGCCGGGTCCTGTGCGTAGGCCTCGATCTTGGAACGGATCAGCACGGCCGTGTTTGCCGGCATCCGGCGCAACGCCCTGATCGCGGCCTTCGTGTAACTGATCTGCTTCATAATGTAGCTTTAGGCTACATGCGGTGCTGCGTCAAGGGTGATGTCGCCTCAAGCTACAATCGTGGCCAACTTGTACCGCCCGAGATTGCCTCACAGATCGATCCCCTCCGAGAGTGTCAGCGCATCTTCGATGTCAACGCCGAGGTAGCGCACCGTGCTGTCCATCTTCGTGTGTCCGAGCAACAGTTGAACAGCCCGGAGGTCACCAGTCTTCTTGTAGATCTGCGCCACCTTGGTCCGGCGAATCGAATGCGTGCCAAACGCGCTCGGCTCGAGGCCTAGCGATATCACCCAGCCCCGGACGATCCGCGCATATTGTCGCGTGGATGGGTGCGGGCTGCCATGGATCCGACTGGGCCACAGGAACTCGAGACCAATCATCTCGGGGTCGCTGATCCACCGCTCTAGGGACATGCGGGTGGTCTCGGTGATCTCGAAGCGGACTGGCTTGCCCGTCTTGCTCTGGATCATCGAGGCGCGTTCCTTGACGCGCCCGGCGGCGAAGACATCGCTGACCCGGAGGCTGACAAGATCGCAACCACGAAGCTTGCTATCCACGGCCATATTGAACAGCGCGAGGTCGCGCGCATTACCCACTATTTCGAGCCGGGCCCAGATGGACCAGGCATGCCGCGGCATGAGCGGGCGCTTCTGGCCGATGATGCGGCCCTTGTTCCAGGCGACGCTGTCAGGGCGGAGGGCAGGAGTAGGATCGATGGACATGGGAATGCCTCCTGTCCACCAAGCCCGCCCTTCTTCGGTCATGCCGACCACCACAGGATTCTACGCTCCCGGGCAGGAGTGGAGGAGCCTGACGGCGCTGCGGCATGGCAGGTTCAGCAAGGCTGGGAAGCGGACGTTCGTGACCTATGCAGCGAACACCGCGCAATGCTCGGCGCGAGGGGCCGAGCATGCAAAGGAGTCTTTCCAAAATTGCATGAAGTGCCACACGCCCTCCGTCACGACTGCATTTTAGCTTGCGTTCGTGCTCTAACTGAATGATAGATTTTTATCGCAATCTATCATGGGCATGTGATGCTCATCAGAAGGGTCATCGGGCATGGGCCGCAAAAAGCTTCTCTTCATGAGCATCGTTGCGCTTGCAGGCGCAGGAGTGACAGCATTTGCGCTTCTATCGAGGCAACCTCATGGGGAGGCCCAGGCCGCCACCGATCCGCGCGCGCTGCCTCATCTTGTCAGAGCTATGCTGGTGTCAGAGGTGGCCGGTGTTCAGAGATCCTTTACTGGAACCGTCGAGGCAAGGGTGCAGAGCAATATCGGCTTCCGGGTGCCGGGAAAGTTGATTGAGCGACTGGTGAATGTCGGTGAAACCGTCACGGCGGGGCAGCCCCTCATCCGCATTGACGACACCGATTTGCGCCTTGCCCTGATCGCCAGGCAAAATGCCGTGTCAGCGGCGCGCGCCATTTTAGTGCAGGCAACTGCCGAAGAGAAACGCTTTGCTGTACTCGTGAACCAGGACGCGATCGTGTCGGTTCAGCGCTACGAACAGGCAAAGGCGGCATTGGATACGGCAGTGGCGCAACTGGCTGCGGCAGAAGCCGAAGCCGATGTTGCGGAAAATGCCGCGAACTACGCGGTGCTGACCGCAGAAGTGGACGGAACCGTCGTGGCTACCCTGGCAGAGCCGGGCCAAGTCGTCGCGGCGGGCCAAGCTGTGGTGGTGATCGCGCAGAGCGGCGCTCGCGAGGCAGTCGTCAATCTGCCAGAGGATCTTCGCCCCACTCCTGGATCACGTGCGATGGCAAGCGTCTATGGAGCGAGTCAGGAGCGCAGCACCGCAACGCTGCGGCAGATCGCTGATGCGGCCGATCCGTCAAGCCGAACCTATGAGGCGCGCTATGTGCTTGAGGGCGAATCCGCCTCGGCCCCGCTTGGCTCAACCGTTACTGTTTGGATCGTTGATACCGCGAAGCAGGCCGAGGCGGCGGTTCCGGTTGGTGCGATCCTCGATGATGGCCGCCAGACCGGGGTCTGGGTTATCGACAGCGGCACTTCCGCCGTCCGTTTTGCGCCGGTCCAAGTCAAGATGATTGGCGGTGAAACTGCGTCCGTGACGGGTATCGCACCGGGAGCGCAGATCGTCGCATTGGGCGCGCACTTGCTGACTGATGGTGCGGCGATCCGCATCGAGGGCGCGACAGAGGCGGCAAACTGATGGGTTTCAATCTCTCTGCATTGGCGGTGCGCGAACGTGCGGTCACCCTGTTCTTCATCGTGCTGCTGGCTGCGGCCGGCGTCTATGCCTTTGCCAAGCTTGGCCGGGCAGAGGATCCGTCCTTTACCATCAAGACGCTGACGGTCAGCGCCGTCTGGCCCGGCGCGACTGCGCATGAAATGCAGGATCTGGTTGCAGAGCCGCTTGAAAAGCGCATCCAAGAACTGACCTGGTATGACCGTGTCGAAACGACTACACGGTCGGGCTATGCCTTTCTGACCGTGACCCTGAAGGACAGCACGCCGCCCGCCGCCGTCGAGGAAGAGTTCTATCAGGCCCGCAAAAAGCTGGGGGATGAGGCCAGAAACCTCCCGCCCGGCGTAATCGGCCCCTTCGTCAATGACGAATATTCAGATGTCAGTTTCGGCCTTTATGCGTTGAAGGCCAAAGGCTTGCCGATGCGCGATCTGGCGCGGCAGGCCGAGGCGATCCGCCAGGATCTGCTGCATGTGCCCGGCGTCAAGAAGATCAATATCCTTGGCGAGCGTCAGGAACAGATCTTTGTCGAGTTCTCTTATGCCAAACTGGCAACTCTCGGCGTGTCCGCACAGGACATTGCCAGCGCGTTGCAACGGCAAAACACGGTCACGCCCGCAGGGTCAATCGACACCAGCGGCCCGCAAATATTCATCCGGTTTGACGGGGCCTATGACAGCATTCAGGCAATTGCCGACACGCCGATCATGGCCGGTGGCCGAACGCTGAAGCTGTCAGATATTGCCGAGGTGCGGCGCGGCTATCAGGAGCCGGAAACCTATATCATCCGGCACGAAGGCGAACCGGCGATCATGCTGGCTGCCGTCATGCAGCAAGGCTGGAACGGCTTGGAGCTTGGCAAGGCGCTGGAAGTGCGCACCAGCGCCATTGCTGAAACCTTGCCGCTTGGCATGATGCTGGCCAAGGTCAGCGATCAGGCGGTGAATATTGACGCCGCCGTCAGCGAGTTCATGTTGAAATTCGCCATGGCGCTTGGGGTTGTGCTGTTTGTCAGCCTTGTCAGCATGGGGTGGCGCGTGGGGATCGTGGTCGCGCTTGCCGTGCCGCTGACACTGGCCGTGGTCTTTCTGATCATGCTGGAAACCGGACGGTTCTTTGACCGTATCACCCTCGGTGCGCTGATCCTCGCCTTGGGCCTGCTGGTTGACGATGCCATTATCGCCATCGAGGTCATGGTCATCAAGATGGAAGAGGGCATGGACCGGATAAGTGCCGCCGCCTACGCTTGGAGCCATACTGCGGCCCCGATGCTGTCGGGCACGTTTGTCACCATCATCGGGCTGATGCCGGTCGGTTTTGCGGCATCAAGCGCAGGCGAGTATGCGGGCAATATCTTCTGGGTCGTGGGCTTTGCGCTGATCGTCTCATGGGTGGTTGCGGTGATCTTTACCCCCTATCTGGGCGTGAAAATGCTGCCCGACATCAAACCGGTCGAGGGCGGTCATCACGCAATCTATGACACGCCGAATTACCGTCGGCTGCGGCAGGTCATCAAATTCACTGTCCGGCACAAGCTCATGACCTGCGCGATTGTGGTGGTCATCATGGGGGCCTCAGCGGCGGGCATGGGCTCGGTCAAGCAGCAGTTCTTCCCGACATCCGACCGGCCGGAGGTTCTGGTCGAGGTGCGGATGCCCGAAGGCACCAGCATCGGTGCCACCACGGTGGCGGTCGAAAAACTGGAACGCTGGCTTGGCGATCAGCCCGAGGCCGAGATCGTCACCAGCTATATCGGCCAGGGCGCGCCACGCTTCTTCTTTGCGATGTCGCCGGAACTGCCGGATCCGGCTTTTGCGAAAATCGTGGTGCTGACCAAAGATGCCCATACGCGCGAGGCGCTGAAGCACCGCCTACGCGAAGCCGTTGCCGAAGGCCTGGCACCCGAGGCTTTCGTTCGCGTCACGCAACTGGTCTTTGGGCCTTACACTGCGTTCCCGGTGGAATTCCGGATTATTGGGCCAGATCCAGCCCGGCTTTACGAGATTTCGGATCAGGCGCTCGACCTGATGTCTACCGTTCCCGATGTACGACAGCCCAATCGCGACTGGGGCAACCGTTCCCCCGTGCTGCGCTTTGTGCCCGATCAGGAGCGGCTGAATCTGATCGGACTGTCGCCCGCCGAGGCCTCGGTGCAACTGCAAATGTTGCTCAGCGGCCTGACCGTGACGGCGGTGCGTGAGGATATCCGCAATGTGCCGGTCGTGGCGCGCAGCGCGGGCGACACCCGGCTTGACCCGTCGCGGCTGGCGGATTTTTCGCTGATGAGCCGGGATGGAAGCCAGATCCCGCTGGATCAGCTTGGCCGTTCGGAAATCCGGTTTGAGGAACCCATCCTCAAGCGGCGCGATCGGATGCCGATCATCACGATCCGCTCTGACATCAACGAGGCCTCGCAGCCCCCTGAAGTATCCCTCCAGGTGATGCAGGCGCTGCAACCTCTGATCGACAGGCTGCCGATCGGCTACCGGATCGAGATGGCCGGGAATATCGAGGAGTCGATGAAGGCAAACACGGCGCTGGCAAAGATATTCCCCGTGATGATCGCCGCCATGCTGATCGTCATCATCCTCCAGGTGCGCAGCCTGTCGACCATGACGATGGTGATGCTGACCGCGCCGCTTGGTCTGGCGGGGGTGGTGCCAGTGCTAATCGCCTTTGATCAGCCCTTCGGTTTCAACGCGATCCTCGGGCTCATCGGTCTGGCGGGCATCCTGATGCGCAACACGCTGATTCTGACCGAACAGATCAAGGAAAATCAGGCGGCGGGCCTTGATGACTATAACGCCGTGATAGAGGCGACCGTGCAGCGGACAAGGCCGGTGATCCTGACCGCGCTGGCGGCGATCCTCGCCTTCATCCCGCTGACCCATTCCGTGTTCTGGGGGTCGATGGCCTACACGCTGATCGGCGGCACCGCCGCGGGCACCGCCCTCATCCTGCTGTTCTTGCCCGCGCTTTATGCGGCCTGGTTCAGGATCTCACCGAAGGATCAGGGCACAGTGTCAGAGATGCCAGTCCATCAGCTGAACCGGGGCGCGCAGCTGGCAGCGGAGTAAGTCGGCTTTGGCCGGACCTGAATGAAACGGCCACCGGGCATGACCTGCCCGGTGGCCCGCTCTGGAGAGGGAAGACTGTGGTGCGCAATCTGTTCGCGAAGATATGGCTGTGGATCAGAGGTCTGGACGGAATTGACGATCCGCAAGGCGCGTTTCTGCACAGTCTGGAACAACGGATCACGAGGCTGGAACATGCCCGCGATCAGGAAAAGACTGCGCCACCGTCTTAGTCAGCGGCGATATCCCGGACCTGACTGGCAACCGCCTGCAGCAGCACATGTGCAAGCGCCTCGTCATTCACCGCACGCGACAGCGTCAGTGCGCCGACCATCAGCGACAGCAAAACCATTGCCTTGTCTGATGGGCCGCCATCACCATCGGATCCGGTCAGGTCCGACAGCATCCTGAGATGCTCTTTCACCCCGGCTTCGAACCGGGCCTTGACCTTAGGGCCCTGACGGGCAGCATCTGCACCCAGTGCGACCATGGGGCAGCCTTTGCTCTTCTCGTTCAAATGCTCAGGCGAAAGGTAGAACGCCGTGATCGCCTCAAGCGGCGCGTCAGGATTCTTGGCCACGGCATCCGTCCATCGCTGTGCTGCCATTTCCATGGATCGCCCTGAGGCCTGTGCGATCAGATCTTCCTTCGATGCAAACTGCTTGTAGAAGCCGCCCTGCGTCAGACCTGCGCCCTTCATCAGATCCTTGAGACCGATGCCATCAAAGCCATGTTCGCGAAACAACGTGCTGGCTGCATTGATGACGGCCTGATGATTCTGTTCCGCCTGCGCGCGCGTAACTCTCATGGGGCGCTCCGATCCCTGAATTTGCTGTGCAATCCATAGCCTCTATAGAGGCTGAACGCAATCAAAGCAGCGCCGATCCGGCGACACCGCATGGCACCTTAACGCCGCACAACCCCCGCCAGCATGATCACACCATAAGCCAAAAGACCCAGACCCAATGCCAGATACAGCGCGCGAATATCGCCGGTCCAGTTCAGCGCCAGCCAGCCGCCGCCAAGCGCGATCACCAGCCGGACAATCCCTGCCATCAGCGGAAGCGCCAGCTTTTGCTGGCCCTGAGCCGCAAAATACAGAACCAGACCCAGCCCGAAGAAGCCGTAGAATGGCCCCACAATCTGCAAATAGGCGCGTCCCGCTTCGATCATCTCTGGCTCGGCGCTGAACAGGGTCAGCCAGGCCACCGGGAAAAGCGCCGCGATCAGGCCCACCGTCTCGGTCACGGCAAAGGCCAGCACGGCGCCAGTCAGCGCGATCTGGCGCGCACGGGCCTGCAACCCGGCCGCGGCATTGGTGCCGACCAGCGCCACCATCGGCGCGCCGATGCCGAAGACCAGCGGGATCAGCAAATATTCCAGCCGGATGCCGGTGCCGAAGCCCGCCACCGCCTCGACTCCCAGCCGCGCGGCGATGATTGCCGTGCTGCCCGCGATCACCACATTGCTGATCACCGACTGGACCGAAGAAAACGCGCCAATCTTCAGGATCCCGGCAAAGTGCCGTCCTTGCAGCGGCAACCAGCGAAAGCGTGCGGGGTTGCGACCCGAAACGATGTAAAGACCCAGAATGGCCGCCCCCACCACATAATACAGCACCAGTGCCAGCCCGCCGCCCGCGATGCCCATTGCCGGAACCGGGCCAAAGCCGAAGATCAGCATTGGCGAGACCGGGATAAGAAACACCACCCCGAGCACCGAAACCAGCGCGGGCACGAGCATATTGCCTGCGCCCCGGATCACGCTGCCCAAGCCGTTCATCAGCCAGGTAAAGACGTTCCCGGCAAAGACCACGTTGGAATAGAGGATCGCGGCCTCCAACTCGCCGCCCCGCCCGCCAAGCGCGGTGTAGATCGGTCGCCCCCAGATCAGAAACAGCACGGAGAACCCCAGACCGATCACGACATTGACCACCACGGCATGCAGCACCAGCGCATCCGCATCCGCGCGCCGCCCCGACCCCAATGCGCGTGCGATGGAGGAGGAGACAGCCCCGCCCACCGCGCCTGCCGAAATCATTGTCATCAGCATGACGACCGGAAAGACCAGCGCCATCCCTGCCAGCGCATCGGTGCCGACTTTTGACACCCAGAAGGTCTCGATCAGCCCGGTCGAGGCCTGCGCCAGCATGATAAGCGCATTGGGCAGCGCCATCCTGACCAACAGTGGCAGGATCGGCGCGTCCAGCAGGCGCTGCGTGCGCGGGTCGCGTTGTATCTGCGCAGCTGCGGTGGTCATGCGGGCACCAATGGGCTAGAGGCAGGGTAAGAAAGGGCGGCGCGGATCACATTCCGGTCCAGCGGCGCAGCACAAGGCTCGCATTGACGCCGCCAAAGCCGAAGCCGTTTGACAGGGCATAGTCGGTCTGAAGGCTGCGGGCTTCAAGGCCGACCAGATCCAGCCCCTCGGCTGCCGGGTCCGGTTCAGTCAGATTGCGCGTCGGCGGCGCGATCTGGTCGCGCAGCGCCAGCGCGGTAAAGATCGCCTCCAACCCACCTGCTGCCCCCAGAAGATGACCGGTGGCCGATTTTGTGGCACTGATCGCCGGGCCGGGCAGGCGTGTAAACAGAGAGCGGATTGCCGCCAGTTCGCCCAGATCACCAACCGGGGTCGAGGTGGCATGCGCGTTCAAGTGGCCCACCGCATCTGGCGAGACCCCAGCCTGAGCAAGCGCAATCTCCATAGCGCGCCGTGCCCCATCGCCATCCTCGGGGCCAGCGGTGATGTGCCAAGCGTCCGACGTGGTGCCGTAGCCCACGATCTCGGCAATTGGCTGCGCACCACGGGCCAGCGCATGGTCCAGTGCCTCGATCACCAGAATCCCCGCGCCTTCGCCCATGACGAACCCGTCCCGCCCCTGATCAAACGGGCGCGAGGCCAGAGCGGGCGTCTCATTCCAGCCAGTTGACAGCGCGCGGGCCGCCGCGAAGCCGCCAAGTGCGGTGCGGTCGATGCAAGCCTCGGCACCCCCGCACAAAGCTACATCAATCTCACCGGCGCGGATCATGCGGGCGGCATCTCCAATGGCCTGCACCCCCGCCGCGCAGGCAGTAACCGGCGCGCCAAGCGGGCCTTTGAAGCCGTGCCGGATCGAGACCTGCCCTGCAGCAAGGTTGGCCAGAAACGACGGCACCGTGAAGGGCGACAGGCGGCGCGGGCCGCGCTCGGCCACGGTCGTCACCGCATCGACGATGGCGTGAAAGCCGCCGATCCCGGTTGCGATGATCGTGGCAGTGCGGCGCCGCTGTTCTTCGGTTGTCGGAAGCCAGCCCGCCTGCGCCATAGCTTCATCAGCCGCAGCCATGGCAAACAGGATGAAGCGGTCCATCCGCCGCTGATCCTTGGGCAATACGGCCCGGTCAGGATCAAAGCCGCCTTCGGGGTCTTCGGCGATTCCCGGAACAGGTGCCGCAACCTTGCAACCCAGGTCAGCGCTGACCGCGTCAGGCAGATGCCTCAAGCCGGATCCACCCACCAAGAGGCGTTTCCAGTTCATCTCAGTGCCAACGCCCAGCGGGCTGACGGCACCCATACCGCTCACTACGATTCTGCGCATGGCATAGCCTCCGTTCCACATTAGAGTTCATACGAAATCTAATGTGGAACGGCAAGCCCATGATCTTCTTCCCAGGCCTTCGAGGTTCCCGCGGGGACGCGGCTCCGAAGATGCTGTGGTCAGGACGGTTGCCGACACCGATCAAGCATACCAACAAGTTGGGTACATCGGAATTGCATTGAACCAGCATCATGTTGGCGGCCACCGCGCCGACCACGGACCAAAACATGCGCCCGGGGGGCATTTCAAACGCAGGCACGCCTGCAGGGGGTGGTAGAGAAAGCCGAAGGAAGATGGCCAGCGCTCGATCATCGCCGAAAATATCCTCGATCGCGACTTCGAGGCGGCCCGGTCGAACCAGAAATCGCTGGCCGACTTCACCTACATCTGGACGGCAGAAGGCTGGCTCTAGGTCGCGGTTGTGCTGGACCTCTTTTCCCGGCTTGCCGTTGGCTGGTCCATGAAGGCTGAGCGGGATGCCTCGCTGGTCATGGACGCACTGATGATGGCGGTCTTGCGGCGCGGGAAAGCCGATGCTCTGCTTCATCATTCGGACAGTCCACGAAACTGGCAGCAGCTCATACCTGGAAACGCTCGATGACACAGCCTTTGGCGTAGAGAGCCCGGTAGAGCCGAAGTTCACATCGCATTCCGATCCGGCCTCGCAATGGATCGAGGCTCGCGGAGGTCCGGCCTACTTTGCCGACTTCACCACCTACTTGATCGACACCGACAAGGGCGTGATCCTAGACGCGGAAGCCACCCGATCACACGCTCAAGCCGTTCGAAAAGCCACTTGCACCAAGGGGGTCATCCATACATGCACAAATTGACCTTCATTCTTTCGGTTAAACGGCGCTCCTGCGTTTCGATAGGTTCTGATTTCTTCGTTCTAGCAGACGTCAGATTGTAGCTTCCGTCACTTTCCGAATCCGGGGGAGGTGGTCACTTGAGTTTTGCCTGCTATGTACGGCAATTCTCTTCCCGGGAGGAGCATGGTGGCGAGACATAACCCTCATAGAGCGCGCAGAGAAGTTTATGCTTCGCTTTTTGGGTTCTCTTCCTTCAACAGCGCCCAAGCATTGACGTTCAGTCCTTGAGCGATGCGATGGAGGTTGTCGAGAGAGATGTTTTGCTCACCCCGTTCGACGGCACTGAGATAGGTGCGGTTCAGGCCCGCTTCATGTGCCAGAAACTCCTGTGACCAGCCTTTCTCGGCGCGCAACAGTCGCATGTTGCGGGCGAGGACATCGCGCAGCGGGCTTCGGGGCGTGGATTTCATGCGGGATGCTATTGTGCATCACCGCTTTTAACTCTACCTGTTTTAAGAGACATTCGTGGACCGCACGATGGTTGCCGCAGCAGTGTTCGAGTTGAGGGTATCAAGGTGACAGTTTCAAAGCTTTCAAAAGACAGGATTGTTCAGAAGAGACTTGCCGCGTTTCTTGTGATGTTCACGGCACCGCAATCCGTCGTTCCGACCACCACATCCCGGAGTCGATGTGATCGGTCTTCGACCGCCAAGACCCTGGATATTGTCCTTGAGATCCTGCTCGACGCGGGTCTGGGACTGGAAGCCGCCCGTCCCTTATCACAGGACTCCTACAACTGGTTGCTTCCGCGCGTTCTGCGCGCGCCGAAGAATGGATCAAGGTTCGAAATCACCATCGGGCTGCGTGGAGGATATGATTGCAGGGGGGTGATCGGGGCAACCGTTGTTCGAAGCGAAGCGATGACTTTTGAAGCCCTGACCATGATGCTGCGGAGCCTCGCCGCGCTTGAAGTGGTTGAGCAGGTGTAGACAGCTGATCGGGCAGTGCGTCCGGAGGGCCTGCCGCTATCCTCGGTGAGCTTCGATCTGGGGGTTCTGGGAGCGCTTGCCTGAGTGCCTCTGCCCGTCAAAGGGACCCGAGTTTCCCCAGCAGGGAACTCATGCTCCCATTTCCTGCACTTTCTTGGTGAACCTGTGCATGCGCGCCACAGCAATAATCTGGTCTGGTCGGAACGCTGCAAGACTTGCTCCCGATCCTGTCGAATCTGGTGGGCTGGAAGGTTCGCTGGGCTGGCCATTCTGCTCGAAGAGTGGCTTTTCCACAGCCATGAGTTCCGCCGCCAGTTTCGGTTTGGACAGGGCCGCAGCAGATCCTGGTTTTTCGGCTCGCACAAAATCCACCGCCACCTTTTGCCCGGCCTGCCGCTCCAGCTCTTCCACTCTTGCTGCCAATGCTCGCAGCGTCGCTCCGTCCTTCGACGGGTAGGGCAGGGGCCCTGCCTGCGCCGCAAATAGCGACTTGAAGGTCGGGTCCTGGAAATAGACGATCCGATGGACCAGCAGCGGGTTCTGCCGTTCCGGGATGAGAATTGCCTGATCCGGGTTCAGCCGCCGCACCTCGTCGGGGGTCAAGAGCGGTCGCTCTTCCATCCGACGGCTGACCGACCGCCGCTGCATGAAATCCCGATCCCGCGACACGCTGTCGGAAACCGAAAGCTTGGTGGTCTTGCCCAATGCATCCGAAATCTCCCCCGCGGTCTTCTTGTCGTTGGCGGCGAGGTAGAGCTTCATGCCGGCGGCGGACTCGAGCGACAGGCGGACATTCTCGCCGTAGATATTGTCGAGACCGGGGATCGACTGGGTGATGATCGACACCCGCGCGCCATGACCCGCGAGCTGCTTCAGGGCCTGTTCAACAATGGGCATCGGACCAAGTTGGTCGAATTCGTCGAGCATGACCATGACGGGCCAGGGTTCAGATTTCGGGTCGGGGAGGGTGGAACGCATGGTGGCGATGAGTTCACCAAAGAACAGTCGGACCAAGGGCGACAGCGTGCGGATGTCATCGGCGTTGACGACGACATAGATCGACATTGGCCGCTTGCGCAGATCCGCGAAGGAGAAATCATTGCCAGAGGTCGCGCGATCCACGGCCGGGTTGTTCCAAAGCGTCATGCCGGCGCCACCAAGAACGGAAGCGTGGGATGACAAGGTCCGGTCAGAATATCCCGCAAACTTTCGGAAGGTCTGGGCAGCGTTGGGGTGTTTCACCTCCTCGGCATGCTCGCCGTAAACCTCTTGGGTGGCACCACGACCAAAGAGGATGCGGCTGATCTCGCCGATGGTAGGCTTGCCCCGCTCAATCGCCAGAAGACCTGCGGCAACGAAGAGTTCGCGCCCCTCGGTCAGGAAGTCGCCAGCGGTGCCTTTGTCCGAAACCGTCAGGAAATAGTCAGAGATCTTGGCCAGTTCGGTGTAGCGTTGTTCGAGATTTTCAATGCGGGCGACGCGCTCGAGCGGGTTGTAGCGATGGGTCGGATGTTCAAAATCGAAGGGTGAGAAGCGATAGACCGCGTCGCCTTCGGCCTGTCGGCGCCTGGAAGTTGCCTCGAAAATCTCGCCCTTCACATCGAGGACGACAATGCTGCCATTGAAGAGCAGCGTGTTTGGGATGACATAGCCCACGCCTTTACCAGCCCGGGTGGGTGCCACAACGAGGCAATGCGGGAACTTCTGGAACGTGGCGCTGACGTAAGGTGCGCTCTTTGACGGTGCCCCGAGCTTGCCGAAGACCATGCCTGCTCCCAAAGGCTGCAGGAGGCCATTTGCTTTCATCTCCGCCTTCGCCTGGAACTTGGCTTGGCCGTATTCTGTCAGCTGTTGGCGAAAGGTCAGAGCGACCGCGGCAATCGTGAAGAGCACGGTCGACGCACCAACGATCTGCCAAGGCAAGACCCAGGGCACGGAGGTCAGTCGTGCAAAACCGGGGAACTCGGCGATCAGGACAAAGATGCCGGTCGCATTGGGATCGCGCCCGAGGATGAGGTTGAGAACTAGACCCCCGACAATGAGTCCAACCAGCAGGCCGGACGTGAGACCAAGGGGAAGGAGATATGCAATGCGTTGCATGATCAAAACTCCCGGTCCTGATTGCGATCATGAGCATGCGCCCGCGCGTGTTCCGGCGGTCGCGACGCCGCTTGCGCCACCATTCGGCGTTCCGCTGCCTCCGCTTCATGGGCACTGAGACCAAGCGAGGGGTGTTCCTTTGCCGCCGACACGACTGCCACCGCCATCGCCGCCCGTGCGGCCGGGTCCGGCACGTCCTTGGCCAGTGCCTCGGTACGGCCTGCGGCGATATCCTTCAGAACGGAAGCCCCATAACGCTCCTTCATTTCTTCCGCGAAGTCCCGCGCCTGGTTTTCATTGCGGAAGGCAACGGATCCCTGGCTGGCATGGACGCGTGCTAGCGATCCCAATGCCTCCACCAGAGGGTCAGGGCCGCGGGCCACTTCGATGCTGCGGGCGGACTGGATCAGTTCGGCGGCGCGTTCATAGAAGCGATCCACTCGTTCGGCCGCAGATCTGCGGCCCTGGGCGTTGCCGAGATCAAAGCCGTGGCGCTTGGCGACGTCGGTAATATCGGACTTCACCCAAGATTCCTCTTCGCGGGCGTTGGCGGCCCCGGTCTCCAGACGCTTCTGGAGTTTTTCACTGTTGATGCCTGACAAGCGGGCGTTGAGGCTCAGATCGGCCGCGAGGCTATTCGCGCTGCCGTTTTGGAATGCGGTCTCATCGCCATCAACCACGAGCGCGCTCGCACCGATGGATGTGCTGTAAAGCGTCGAACGGGGCGGGGCTTCGATTTCCACCTGCTGCCGATCCAGCCCAAAGGCTGCCGCAGCTTCCTTGGCAATGCCCTGCATTTCGAATCGCAGGTCGTCCTGTCGGTCCGACGGCAATCGGTCGATCTGCGCGGTTGATTGCGCCACCCAGGCCGAGATTGCCCGCTCCGGGTCGGAAGCAAAATCGCTGCGCTGCTGTTCCTCTTCGACATAGGCCGCCATCACCGGGCTTTGCGCCAGATGCTTGGCTAAAGCTTCACTGAGTGGCCCCTCATCAGGAAACTTCGCCAGAACCTCAGCACCGCCATCCCGGGCATAGGAGGTGACAGCCAAAAGCTCATCGGGCAGAAAGCCGCTGGAGCCTTCGCCGTCGACAAAGCGGCCGGTGCCAAGCGTGGCGTCAGCATTGGGGATATACTCTGCCACCACCTTCCGAAATTCCGGATCGGCAACAAGCCGCTCTGCCAGATCGCGGGTGTTTTCAGTGTCGCGACCAAGGCTCAGGACGAGCTGCGCGTCATCGCCCGCATAGATAGCGGCCTCTGCGCGGGCGAACTCGGGCTGTGGCCGATGCTCAAGGACAAGCCCTTCCGGCCCGCGGTCGGGTTCTTCCACCAAGTCGCGGTCCATCTCGGCCGCGCGCTTTACGGCCAGCTCAAGACCTTCCTCGCCACCCTCATAGAAATCATAAGCATGGCGCAGCGCCTCGCGGGAATTCGGGAGGGTGCGCTCCGAGAACGTGACCTCATTCTCACCCCCCGGAAGAATTGCTTCATAGCCCGTATGAACACCCTGATCGGTTGCAACCGCCACGGGTCGCAATTCAACATTTGCATCGGTTGTGACCCAGTCGCCGGTGGCGATGATGGGCGGCTTTTCAGCAGGGGCATCCTGATGCGCTGCGACCTCACGATCCGCCACTTCCTCCCGGGCTTGCACCGCCGCGCGCAATTCTGTGTCCGGCGTGGCTGCGTCACTGTGGTCCGCCCAAAGCGCTGCGGCCTTTTCAGGTGCGCGGCGGGCGAAGGCCTCGAGATCATCCCTCAGCCCTGTATCCAGCCGCTCGGTCACGGCAGGACCATCCTTGCCCCATTCAACCTTGCTCAACCGTTCTGTCAGCGAGGCTTCCATCGCATTGAGGAACCCGGCGCGAAACTCCGCATCCGGCGCATGCGAGTTCGGCAGTGATTTGAAATACCGCGTCTCGCCGCTCTCATAGGTGCCGTGAATTTCCGTCCGGGCCATGGTGCGCGCGATGTTGCCGTCGATATGCGCCACCGAGGGCCGTTCTGCCGGATTGGCGCGGAAGAACGCTTCGCCCGCTTCACGCGGGTCTTCAAATTCCTGCGCCGCCCCTGAAATCGTCAAGCGAACGGAGAAGTATTCCTTGGGTCGGTCGGTTGCAGAGCGCTCCGCATCGCTGCGCTGTGTTTCAGGACGCGCCACACCTTCATTGATGTCGTTTTCCATGGGGTACCTGCGGGGCAAAGAGCCGGAAAGAGGGAAGAGAAGGGGGGCGCGCGCTGTCGGGTACCGCGCCGACGTCAGTCGTCGAGACCGGGGAAATACATCTCCATGATCCCGCGCTGGTCACCGATGCGGCCCATCTGGAGGATCACGTCGATCGAGGTTTGCAGATATCGGATGACCTCGCCGAAACTGAGCCCGGTGCCCTGGGCCATCACCAGAAGCGCAAGGCGGTCCATCGCCTTGCGGGCGGAATGGGCATGCAGCGTGGTGAAGGAACCAGAATGCCCGGTGTTGATCGCATCCAGAAACGTCGCGGCCTCAGCCCCGCGCAATTCGCCCAGGATGATCCGGTCAGGTCGCAGGCGCAGCGTGGCCTGCAAAAGTTTGTCGGCAGAGCGGTGCGAGCCCTCGTCACGCTGCGCGATCAGGCTCACGGTATTGGGCTGACCGGGCAGAAGTTCGAGGGAATCCTCAATGGTGACGATCCGCTCATCGGCGGCGACCATTTCCAGGAGCTTGCGGCCAAGCTCGGTCTTGCCCGTCGAAGTGCCGCCCGAAACGATGACGTTGAGCCGTTCAGACACCAGCTTGCCGAGGAAGGCCTCAACATCCGCTCCTTCCGACCCGGCGCGGATCTCGGCCACCATCGCGCGGCGTTCCTCTTCCAGGGAGTTTTCTTGGCCGCGCAGAAAACTGAAGGATTTGGCCAACCGCCTCACATCCCCCTGCCGGGACCGAAACACCCGGATACCGATCACCGTGCCGCCAGAGACCGCAGGGCTGCCGACCACCTGACACCGCAGCATCAGATCGCGATACCGCACCGCCGCCGAAACCAGAGGAGCAGTTTCCGTGAAGGTGTTTGACGTCGAGTTGGCGATCTGGGAGGCCAAATCACGCACCGCCCTTGCGGGTAGGGCGGCAAGACCGCTTGGGGTCATGTGAATCTGCCCCGCGCGTTCCAACCAGATCGATCCATCGGCGTTGATTGCCAGTTCCATGACGGCGGGGTCCGACAGGGCGGCATCGAGTTGCCCGAGATAGGTGTCGAGATAGCTCATCAGTAAAACGCCAGATCCGCATCGACGCGGATCATCACAACCGCACCCTGATTGACGCTGATCGTCGGTGGGATGCTGAGATAGTCGGCCATCACTGTATTGACTGCCTCGCCAAGATCGGTGCCGACGTTTTCGGCGGCGTCGGAAGCCACCTCGTCATCCGAATAGCGCGCCGAGGCGATCGCGGGCACGGCACCGATTACGGAAATCAGCGCGGCAGTGCCAAACCGTTGGAGGAAGTGGTTCCGCACCGTGCCGGGCAGGCCAGACCGTCCGATCCTGTCGGTACCGTAGGCAGCAAGGGTGACAGATTGCCCATCTGTGGTCACCAGCCGGTCCCAGGCGATCAGCACACGCCGCTGACCTGAACCAACCTCGGAATCGTAACGCCCGAACAGCCGCGATCCGCGCGGGACCAGCACGCGGGACATGTCGAACGACCAGACATCATGGCTGACAAGGGCCGAGACATGCCCGGCAAGATCGGTGTTGATCGCAGTCTCAAGAGCTGCTTCGATCAATGTGCCCTGCATCACCGTATGGGCCGGATCGGCGATGACCTCCGCCTGACGGACCTCGGCAATCTTGGCTCCCGACCGACGAAACGCGTCGTCAACAGTCGTGGCCTGCCCGGGCGCCCCCGGGGCAGGGGCCGCGGTACCAGCCTCACCGCCCATATCCATGCTGGAGCGCAAGGCCACCATGTCGGAATTGATTTGCGCCGCGCTCAGCATCTCCGCCTCTTGCCTGCGCCGCGCCAGGTCTTCTGCCCGGGCGCGTGACGCTTCGGCCTCAGAGTCCCCCTCAATCAGCGATTTGGTCTCGAGTTCAGTCTGCAGCCGGATGTTTTCGCGCTCCAGATCGGAAAGGGCTGCCGCGCGGGCCTTTGCATCGGCATCAAGGGCGGCGACCTGCGCCCTCAGATCTGCCAGCGCTGCTTCATCAGTGACGGTCACGGGATTTTCCTTCAGATCGGCGATCTGGGCATTCAGCGCCTCGATCTTGGCCTGTAGCCGCTCCGCGTCTGAGGTGTCTGGCGCAGTCGGAATAATCTGCGGCTTTGGCCGTGCGACACTGAATCCATCGGTTCCGGTGTCATTGCCTTGGAAATCGCTGACCGACGCCGTCTCGATCGCAGGTGCCGGGGCAGGCGCATCTGGTGCGGCAAGGACGAGCCAGGCCCCGACGCCGATACCGGCGACGGCTGTCACGGCGGAGAGCGCGTATGGGTTTATGCCTCGGCGGCGCTTTGGGGCCTCTGAAGGTTTCATGCGCTCCATGCGGGCAGAGAGTTTTTCGGCCTGGGTCTCGTCGTTCATTCGTTGACCCCCGCATTGGCCGTGACGCAGACGTATTCCTCGCCAAAGCGTAGCACCCAGCGTTCGGACCTGGTGCTGGCCGTGATCGTGGTGCCGCGGACAGCAACATTGACTGAGTATTCTTGCCCCTTGGCATCCGCCCGGAAGATCGTCGGCATTGGCGCGCCCGGTGAGATGACGAATGTGGTCTTACGCCCGTCATCTGAAATCGAGACCGGCACAAAGCCGGGCAGGGCGCGGCCCTTCTTCATGATCTTGTATGTCATGGGCAATGAGGCAGGGATCTCGCTGCCGGTTGTGGCGGCACGTGTGCTGCCCGGTACGGTGAACTTCACCGAATAGTTCGGCGTACCGCGCCCGCCTTCCGTGACTTGCAGAAAGTAGATGTTGCGGTGTGTCTCGACCGTCAGGTTGGTCGTGGCCCCGGCGACAACGGGTTTGATGATGAACAGATTTGCCCGCTCCAGCTTGTCGATCTTGAAGCTTTCGAGATCGCCGATGGCGATGGACTGGATCTTTTCTCCCGCGCCAAGTTCGACGAGGGTGACGTTTCTGAGCCGGGTGTTGATCCGATAGACTTGGCCTTCCTGATAGGTGGCATAGGTCACGCGGGTATCATGGCTGCCAGGTTTGGGCGCGGTCTCGGAAAAAGCGGGCAGGGCGGTGAGGCTGGCAAGAAGACCCGCCAAATGAAACGTGGAACGGGGGATCATGTCAGCCCTCCTTCGGGGTCAGGGTTTCTGCAGTGATGCGGTAGTCCGTCACAAGAAAGCCGGTCGGGTTCTGCCAGACGAGGTCGAGCGCGGTCTGCTTGGAGGGCTCGAAGCGATAGGTGACCGTGGCGGTGAACTTGCCAATCCGATCCGGCACCCCCTCGCCATCGGAAACCCAGGTCTTGGTGAAACGCACCTGGGCGGTTGTGTCGGTCACCGGGGTGATCGACAGGACATCAATGACCACCTTGGAATTCTGTCCATAGAGCTTTGGAGGGTAGTTGGCGTTGCCTTCGGACCAAAGGCTGACAAGCCCTTGGCGGGCGTTGCCCTCGGACCAGGTATAGGCGCGCAGGATGCGGCTCTCATTGTCGTGCTGATCATAAGTTTCGCGGTCGGTGACATAGGCGAAAAGCAGGCTTTGCCGGATGGCCTCAGCCTGTTCGATCCCGGCCTTTTCCACTGCGACCACGCGTTCGGCGACACCTGTGTCCTTGTCGACGATGGCGAGAAAGGCCTCGGTCTGTTTCAGGGGGAGGAGGACCAAGACGGCAATCATACCCATGAGCCCGATGGCAAGTCCGCCACCCGCCACGGCATAAGCGATGCGCTCGCGCTTCTTGACGCCATAGAACATCTCGGCTTCGAGAAAACTTCTCAATTCAGGGGGTGAGCCTGTCATCGTCTTGCTCCGAAAATGGGGACTGGCGTGGGGGCCGTTTGTGGGGGCGGCGCGTCGGTGTCAGGTGTCGCGGATGAATTGACCAAGGCGGGCCCTTGCCGCCTGGCCCCGCTCGGCATCCGACCGCGCCTGATCACGCAAATGGTGGTGTTCTGTCTTGCCGTGCAGGAAGCCCGAACGCACTTCGCTCATGCGCCTTGCCGAATAGTCGGAGGCCTTTTCCAGCGGCTTACCCGCAACCCGCAGTGCTTGCGGCGCGATGCTTGCGAGGCTGATCTGGCCGGTGATGTGCGTCACGGCATTCGGGATCGCCATCAAGGCGAAGATGCCGACGAAGACGATGACGAAGAAGCCGAGGATCGAGCCGAGGTCGGTGACGTCCTCGGTTTCCCGAAACACATCGTGCGCCACGGTGACGACCGCAACGATGACCCCAGCCGAGGCAACCGGATACATCAGATAACCGATCATCGCTGAGAGCCAAGCCTCGAATATGCCCTTGGTCTTCTCGAAGATCGTGGCGCCGATGGCGATCGGGGCAACGCCGAGAAGAAAGGCGATCATCAGCTTCGAGAAACCGACGATGAAGACATAGACGGCCATCAAGACGCCGAGCACCACGTAGAGAACGGCGGCCACAAAGCCGCGCATGATCGAGGACATCGCGGAAGACACAGAGTCGACATTCCCGGCCATCATATTGGCCATGTCATCCATAGCCGCTGTCGCAGAAGCGCCGACGCCACCGCCACCCAAACGGAAGTACTCGAGCGCAAGGGCGCTGAGCCCGTTGCTGGCGGCCTCATATATCTGGGTGAAATTCGACCAGGTCAGGCCGAACATCAGGACCATGACGATCCGGAAAGAAAGCTGAACCGCGTCGCGCATCGAGATCCGATAGACATTCAAGGCCGCGTTGATCCCGACCATGACGAGCAGAAGGGCAAGCAGGGTCGTGTAGATCGGGCCGACAGCACCGGCTGTCGCCTCGAAATACTGCCGTCCTGCGGAGGTGATCGCCGCATCCAGCGTCGTCAGAATGGTCGAGACGCTGTCCATCAGAAGCTGCCGCCACACATCGTTTCGGCGACCGCGATCAGCTTCTTGGCTTCTTCGGAAACCGCTTCTGTTTGTTGCCAGCCAAGACGCTCGACATCATGCCGCTCGCGCAACGCTGCCGCGATCTTCTCGACACTTTCCCAACTTGCCACTTTGCCAGAACAGTTGCAGTCCCTTGTGGAAATGACATTTCGGGCGCGCACAAAGCTGTAGATGTCGCGCAGGGCCCGCGACTCGGGGCCAGACCGCGCCAACGCGTACCCCGCAGGCCAAGAGGTTTCACAGTTCCGGAATTCTTCATTCACCGCGCCCGGGATCGGCTGGACGTTTTCAGGTACTTCGACTTTCGGCAGAACGTCGAGATAGGCATCCTCCTGGGGGCTGGCCGCTGGGGCAGGGGTTTCGGCCCAAGCTCCTGTTGAGATGATTGCGATCAGCCCGACGGCACCGCCCATCATTTGTGCTTTGAAAACTTTGGCCATGATCATTCTCCCCCAAGGACCTTGATGAACTTCTGCTCTTCTGCGGCGGTGGCGGCGTCCATGACGCCCGCTTCGCCCATGCCCATCAGCTGGGCGGATTCCATGTTCCAGATATTGGCCAGCGCAATCGACAGTTCCGCTGTCATGCGGGTGTTGAGGTCGATCGCCTCTTTCAGCCCTTCCGTGTCCGGGATCTCCTGGACGAGTTCGTGGACCCGCTCGAGGCTTTCCGTGGCCTTGACGGAAGAGGATTCAGCCGCAGCCGAAAGGAAGGCTGCCGTATTGGCCTGAGCGCCGATCCGTGCCGCCCCTGCATCATCGCTCTTGGCCAAAGTATCGACTGTGGCCCTGTCTAAGCCAGCAGAGACGAAGAACTCGGAAACATACTGCGTGGCAGGCTTGCCGCCGACCTTGCCGGAGCTGGTCATCAGGGAATAGTTGCCGCCCTTGGCTGCGATGAGCCCGCCTGTCAGATCAAAAATATCGGGCAGGATATCATCGAAGAAGGTGTCAGGATCTGGAATGCCCAAGGCTTCCAAGGTGAGCCCGTTGCGCAAAGCATCAAGCTGCGCCTTGAGCGTCGTAATCTGTTCGATTTGCTTCAGGATCTGCTCGTCGAGCTTCAGGTTCGAGGCAATTAGCTCCTTCACCTGCAGCTTGGCCTCGGCCAGCACCTCTCCAATCTTGGCGATGCTGGTGAGATCAACTGTCGGTACGCCCTGGGCATGAGCGGTGACCGGCATTGCAAAGGCGGCAGTGACAAGAACGGAGCCCAGGCCCCGGATGGCTATGGCGATCATTTGGAACCTGCGCTTACTTTGAGGAATGTTGAATCAACGGCATAGGCCTGCAACCAGAGTGCATATCGCGCCTGGTCGACCTTCGTGCGGGCTGACTTTACCCGTCCGACCATCAGCGCAATACGCACTGCTTCCGCCCGGGCATAGCTGTTGAGGTCAAAGGCTTCCTTGGCCGATTTGGTCGTGGGGATGCGTTCGATGATGGAGCGCAACCGCTTCAGCGCCGCTTCGATCTCAACAGAGGCGGCCATGCCATAGTGCAGGCCCGCGTCGGCAATGTTACTGGCCTCGGCGATCGCCAAGTCGCGCGGATCAAAGGTGCCAACCTGATCGACGCCGGTGATCTTGTGTGCATAGGCGTTGAAGAACCCGGTGATGCGGACAACGTAATCCTGAGTTTCCTTGAACGGTGGGATACCGCCATATTTCGAGACGTTGCCGGGACCGGCATTATAGGCGGCGAGGGCCAGCGGCACGGAGCCGAATTTGTTCAACTGCGCCAGAAAATATCGCGCGCCGCCGTCAAGCTGCAGCATCGGGTCATCATAATACGCCGGATAAATGCCGAGATCCCTGGCCGTGCCCGGCATGACCTGCGTGAGGCCAAAGGCCCCGACCGGGCTGCGCGCGCCGATGGAAAACCCGGACTCTTGTTTCACGAGGCTCTGGAACCAGATACGGAATTCGACCGGGTTCAACCCGGCGCGGGCAAGGCCCGGATGCGTGGCATATTTTCGGGCGGTTGCGACAATCATTTCCTCGATGCTGGTCTTGGCATCGCCAAAGAGCCGGGCGGCATAAGGGCTGTTGTCCTCGACCTTGTAGAGTGCCGCGGTCTCTGCACCGGGCAGGATTTCCAGATCGGTGATCCACCGGGTCGGCCCAGTCATCATGGCCAGCGTGGCGTCCAAGGCGTCAAGCTGGTTTTGATGCAACTCGGCGCTGCGGCTCTTCTTGTCGGCTTCAAGCTCGCGCGCGCCCGTCAGTGTGGTCATCTGCGCGATCTCCAGAGCATGCTGGATGACCGACTTGCCATCCGCAATGGGCACGCCTCGCGCCATCGCCATGAGCGGCAGCGCCGCAGTTGCCAGAGCAAGGACTCTGGCCGAGCGTTGGAATTTAGTGGCAGGGAATGACATCAAGGCTCGACGTGTCTACCCGCGGACCTGAAACTACGTCGGGTCTTGCGCTCTTGGTGGAACTGGTCACAGTAGGCCCCGCCTTCGCCCAGCAGTTGGTCTTGGTGATCGGCACGCCGGCACAGCCAGCAAGCGTGAAAAAGCCGAATCCGATAATGATATTTATGTAATATATTGATTTCATTCAACAATCACTCCCTCCAGAATTTGGGTCGCGCGGCGTAGTCAGTGCCAAAGGTACTGAGGCCAGCCTGACCACCACCGAGCGCAGTCAGCAGCGACCCCAAGGGTTTGAGATCGACATTCAAGACTGTCGAGCTGCGCGGTGTGCGCGACAGCACCATGCGCTGACCCGGGATCGGGCTGAGGACAAAATCCAACTCGCCATCGGTCAGCCGGAACCCGTCATAGTCGGCGCTCGACGCTTCGCCATTCGGGAACAGAAGCTGGTTGGGGAGCGCTTCCAGTATCGAGCGGGTTTTGGAACCCCGGATCTGGCTTGGAAACTGCGTCATCATCACCACGACCACGTTCTTCTTGCGCGCCGTCACCAGCCATTCGGAGAGTTTCCTGGCGAAGTACTCGTCGTCGAGCACCTTCCAGGCCTCATCAATGAGGATGAGCGTCGGGCGCTTTTCCTCGATCAGCATCTCGATGCGGCGGAAGAGATAGCCGAGGATCGCGGTGCGTTCGGTGCCGAGATCGAGGATTTCGGTGAGATCGACCGCTGTCACATCATGGCTGGTGAAATCCACCACCGGCTCCTCGGCCTCACCAAACACCCAGCCGTAGCGACCCTCGGGGCCCCATTCGCTGATCCGCTGCGCCAGATCGAGTCCGTCGCCCACATCACCGAACAGTTCCTGAAACGCGCGGAAGTTCCGCAGCCCTTCCCGGGCTTTGCCGTTCTGGGAAATCGCCGACTTCAGTGCTTCTGACTGCAGCGGCGTCATCGGCCCGCTACGGGATTCAAGCAGCGCCACGAGCCAATCCAGAAACCATGCCTCACCGCGTTCACCGGATTCCGTGGCAAGCGGATTCAGGCCCGTCGGTCGTCCGGCACGGATTTCGGCATAGCGGCCGCCAAGGGCGCGGACCGCCATCTTGAGGCCCGCTTCCTTATCAAAGATGATCGTGCGGCCCCCTGCCCTTTGCGCTTGGGCCGCGAGGAAGGCGACGGTGGTGGTTTTGCCGCCGCCTGATTTGCCCAAAACGAGAGTGTGACCGTTGGTTGGTTCTGCCAGCGGATCACCAGGTTCATGGAAGCTGAACCGGTGCAGGCTGCCCTGCAGCGTCTGAAACAGCGTCAGCGGCGTTTGCCATGGCAGGCGGGCAGCTTCCGTTCCAGTATCGGCGGCATGTAGCGCCGCCATATCGGAGAAGTTCAACGACGAGACGGTCATGTCCCGCGCCCGATAATCCATGTTGCCAGGGTGCATGGCGAAGAACGCAGCCTCGAGGGCCGTGACTTCGCGGACCAGCCGCATGCCATTTTGATGTGCAATGCCGCGAATGCGGGCGACTTCGGTATCGAGCGCAGCCTGATCCCCGGCAAAGACGGTGATGGTCATCTGGTGCAGACCAAAGCCCAACTCGCCGCTTTCGGACTTGTCCGCTGCCTCGAAGAGCTGGGCCTCGATCGTAGCGGCAATGTCCTCGGAGGCCCGCATTTGGGCCACGCGTCGTTTGACCCGTTCGGTAATGCTGCCGCGCTCGATCGGTGTGTAGCTGTGAGTGATGATGGTGTCGCGGGAAGCTCCGAGCGCATCCAGCATGCCGGGCCAGGTCGAGGTGGCATAGGACTTCACGTAGAGGACGGCTCCAACACGAGCTGTGTCCGCCCCCTCCTCCACCGTGAACTGACCTTTGCCGAAGCGGATGGCGGCATCGCTCGCATCCTCGGCGATGATGCCAAACGCGCTGCGGCGTTTGTTGCGCAACTCGCCAGTCAAGAGCGACGCATAAAAGCCAGTCAGGCTGCCATCGCTGATCTTGAGCCGGTGAGATTTGACGCCAAGGCCTGTCTCGAGGATCGAGACCACCTCGCGCAATTCTTCCAAGCGCCGGTCGGTATCCTCGCCCCAGACCTTTGCAGCCGCCTTGCCAAAGAGCGGCACCGCCAGCGGGGCAACCTGCCGCCGGACGACCGTCAGGATCAGCACAGAGTCCTGAAGATTGCGGCGCTGCAGCTCGGCACTCCAGGCTCGGTCGATATCGGCGGCGAAGCTTTGGCCGTGGATCGATTTTAGTTGGGCTTGGACCGGGCGCATCATCCGGTGCAGATAGAAGCTGAAACGCTCATCGAGCGTGTCGAGGAGATGCGCGAACCCTGCCCGCAGGGCTGTGATCGCTGAAGTTCCCGCTGTGATTCCGTCGATGCCGGTCACTTCGAGCGAAATCATCAACCCGTTGTCGCGTGTCCGGACCACCTCATCATCAAGCTCGATGACGTAAGGCAGGTGCGCATAGATCTTCGGGTCAGCCGGGATCAGCGCCCGCGCCCTGCCCTTCAACCCATCCCGTTCAAGAAACATGGCGCCGCCCTTTCCGAAGAATGGCCATCGGCGTCGCCCGCATCAGGACCGCAAAGACATGATGCCCGTTAGGGTTCACCTTCGTGGCGATACGAGCCAGCCCGTACCAGATCGGGGCCGTCAGGAACCACCAGACCGCTTTGAAGAGGATGAAAGGCAGCACGGTCATCGCTCCCACTGCCATGGCATAGGGCATCGGCAGGCCGAGGAACCTGGCTTGCCGCGAAAGCCCGAGGATGACCGCGCTTTTCTCCATGGATCTGACCTCGCCTCAGCTGAACGACGAACGCAGGTTGGCGACGATGGCGGGGCCCGCGAAGACGAGAAAGGCGCCGACAACAACCAGTGCAACCCAGGCCCAGGAGATCCGGTTGAAGGCCGCCAGGAACCCGGTCACCACGAAGGCAATTCCAAAAAATGCTGTCGCCAGTGTGCCCCGGAACGAGGCCAGGACGCCGGTTGCAACTTTCTCAGCCTTGGTAAAGACCACTTGCGCCAAAGCAGGCTCGGATTGCGCCAGAAAAAGGGTGCAAAGGGTCAGGCCCAGAAGAGCCAGGTTTGGATTGCGCATGATGGGAGGTGTCCTTTTTTTGTCAGAGATCGGTGAGGATGCGGTCATAGGCCGCCATCACCTTTACGATGTGGGACTGGGTCTCGGCGTAGGGTGGCACGCCGTCATATTTGCGAACTGCATCAGGCCCGGCGTTGTAGGCGGCAAGGGCCAGTTCCAGGCTACCAAAGGCTGCCATTTGTTCGAGAAGATAGCGCGCGCCGCCGTCGAGATTTTCGATTGGGTCCGCTGGATCGACGCCAAGATAGGTGGCGGTTCCCGGCATCAACTGGGCGAGACCCAGGGCACCCGCATGGCTGACAGCCCCGTGGATGTAATTGCTTTCGACCTTGATCATCGCCTGGAAGAAGGCGGTCCACTCTGTGGGCGAAATCTCCAGCCGCGCCAGGGCCGGATGGTCCTGATAGCGGGTGGCGATGAGCCGGATCGACGGCAGCACATCCCTTGGGGCTGCAACTCCTTTGGTGCTGTGGGAGACGTCAGCTGCTGCTTCTGCACCCTCCCCTTCTCGGGTCTCTTCTTCAACAGGTTCAGGACGCACCGGGACAATCAGCTGTCCCTGACCGTCATAGCGCAGAACAGATGTATCAAGTGCGGCGAACTGAACGTCACCGCCCTGCCCTTCCGGCTCATTCCAGCGGATCACTTCCGCCTGAGAGGCTCCGCATGCCAGTGCAGACAGCGCCAGCGACAGCAGGCACGTCGAGATGGTCGAGGTTGAGTTTGCCAAAGGCGAGACCGAACATACCGATTGGCGAATTGACGATCCGTTCCCGCGCAAGCGCGGTGACCAGCAGGAAGCGCTCCCCCGCAGGGCTGACAACGTAAAACAGCCATTCCCCCGAGAACCGCTCGTCGGGGTTGGGCGCACTGACACACTCGATCTCAACAGTCGCTCCTGGGATTGCGGCCAGCTTGCGGAAATCGCGTTCCAGCAAGACAGGCAATGCACGCCGTTTGGTAGTCATGGGGTCCCCTCGGATCATCTGTTGGGAACGTTGTATCGCAGATTTATTTGTGAAGCGATGCCTAACAGAAAGTATGGTGCGTTCAATGCAAAAATGACAAATACGATAAAAGAAGCCTGCACGAGCCGTCGGATGACTGAACGGGCGTTCGGCTCAGGCCAGCGGTCAGAGCCTTCCCAAATCGAAAAATGGAGCTGAAACGTGAGACCGCGAAGTTGAGAAAAGCCCAAGAAATATTGAGAGATCGTCCGCCTCCAGACGCAGTTTCATTGTCCGGCAAGGCACGCCCATTGCGCAGGCGGGCCCGGCTTCTGCCCGCAATCTGCATGGCAGTCGCCCTTGGCTCCGAAGCCTTCGCACAACCAGAGGCGATTCGCTGTCTGGCACCAGAAGTGCCGATCGCCGATCTGCCGGATGCGGTTCTCGCCAAGTACCGCGCGGAAATTGTGGCCGAGTTCGAGGCATACTTCGCCGCCCTGAGTGATCACGTCGCCTGTCTCGACACTGAGCGCAGCCGCGCCTTGTCCGAAGCCCGCGTGGCCACCGAGGCCTATTCAGCCTTCCTCAACAATCACCCAGCCCAGAAGGACCTCCCGTGAAACCCCTCCTCCCTAGCCTGCTCCTTGGTCTTGGTCTCTCAATCACGACCATCACCCCGGCAGCGGCTTACCCCGTCGATTGCGCGATCCTCTTGTGTCTCGCCGGGGGCTGGCCCACTTCCGCCGAATGCGCCCGCGCCCGCACTGTCTTCATTCGTCGCATCACACCTTGGCCGATCGAACCGCCACTCCAGATCTGGAATTGCCCGATGCGGGCGAGTTTCCGGGGTGAGGATCGCCCGCGAGCTCGGCTTCTTGAGGTCGATTTCCAGGCAGCCCAAACGCCGCGCGTCTATTCACACCCGGAGGCTCCGACCGTACCACTTTTGGCCGACGCTAAAGCCAAGGTCGATATCACTGATCCCGCCTTCGACTTTCTGCGCACGATCCGGGTTTTCCACATTGATCAAGCCTACCAACGTTTGAGCGGTGGAGGCAGCGATATGTGCACCCAATCACAACGCGTTCGGGTGGGAATTTATGATGAACAGGGGAGGTTCCGTTGGCACCGCTCGCATGTGGAAGCGGTCCCCTCGGCATTTGAGGGCTTGCAAGGCTGGAAAGGGCTGCAGGCCTATGACCAGTCCGGTTGCCCAACCATCCATCTTCGTGGGGTCTTTGTAGAATGGCGGGACTATGAGGGCACCTATGGCCATGAGGTGGTGCACTACTGACCGAGTTGATCTCTAGCTTTAACCGGACCGGAAACCACCCCCCCCAAAAACAGAAACGACGTCAGACCATAGACCCAACGCCGCGCTGAATTCTCTCGTGACAAAGAGTTTTCTAGCGCTACTGAAGCAGCCAATCAACCGACAAGTCCACTTGTCGGGCCGATTTTTGCTTGCTGATCGGTCTGATGTCCTGATCCGAAGGACACTCCATCATGGACATGACGACTGGCGCCATTCTGCGCCGCATCACCCAGACGCCGCTTTCGGTTGCCGCCCACAAGTTGGCCACAGTCATCCTCGATGGCATCGCCTGGAAGGATGGATACAATGGCCTCGCCCGTGGCACCGCCGCCTTCACCCTTGCGCATTTGGCCGAGAAGATGGGCGTGTCACGACAGCATTTAACTGCCCTGCTCTCCGAACTGGCGCAGTCCGGTCTGCGCCTCACCCGCTGGAAGCCAAACGGCAAATTCGCACCTTGGCTGTTTCGCTTCAGCGGCCCCGAAGATGATCCAATCTCGCCAGACGCCGTGTCAGCCACAGGCGACACATCACTATCTATGGAGTCTAAAAACAAAACTATCTTCGCAGGGCGGATCGAAATCGATGCGCACGCCAATGTCTACGATACGACTTGGGCAGAACTGATCAGAGCCGCGAAAACCTCGCTCGCCTGTTGGAATGTCGATACCCAGGCGATCTGGGACCGCTTCGTGGTCTTCAACAAGGCGCGCGGAAACGCAGCCGTTCCAGCGGGGTTTCTGCTTGGCTTCATGCGGAAATGGCGGACTTCGGCAAGTGCGGGAACGAGGTCATTTGCAGACGCCATACCGCGGCCCGTCCTTGATCAGGCCGAGCAGGAATTGCATCGACTGATCGCTGCAGCGCCAAGTAAGAACAGGGAGTTTCATGCGTCAGATCTTCGTCGGCTGATCGGTCAGACAGCCTATGATGCCCGAGTCCTCGACGTGATCCGCCAGTTCGGATGTCCGAGATTTGCAGCAAACCTGGCTGTTCATGGGCAAGCAGTGATGGCCGGTGAGATTTCAAGGTGAGGCTGTTGTTCCAAGCCAGCCACTCCGGAACATAAGTAAAGGCAAAGACGGCCCTCCTTGGCCTGACTCGGACAGCAGCGTCGGAACTGGGTGAATTCGGCGTCCGCGTCAATGCGATCTGCCCTGGAACGCTTATCAGCGAGTTGACTGCCGGGTTCCCGCATTTTGCGGCGATGCTGCATGCAGCACCGGCTCGTCGACATGGCGACATCGACGAGATATCAAAGGCCGTACTTTTTCTCGCCTCGCGGGACTCGACCTTCATCAACGGCGTGGCCATTCCTGTTGACGGCGGGTTCACGGCAGCAGGGCCACTCCGATTGGTACACAGGCTGGTCCAATCGCCTAAAGCAATTGCCGCGCTTGATGCACAGACAACCGCCTGAAAATACTGGCGTTTGGTTAGGCTCCAGACTCATTGATCGTCATAGCCAGAACATGACGGTAGCGGCGAAAGCGACTGCGGAGAGGAATGTCTTTGCGCACCTGTCGTAGCGGGTTGCGACGCGGCGCCAGTCCTTCAGCCTACCGAACATGATCTCGATCCAGTTGCGGGGACTATAGCGGCGCTTGTCGTAGGGGACGGTCTTGGCGCGTGACTTCCGGCCCGGGATGCAGGGGCGTATCCCCTTGTCTTTCAAAGCATCCCGAAACCAGTCGGCATCATAGCCCCGGTCGGCAATCAGCCATTCAGCGGCCGGCAGGCTGCCCAGCAAGGCCGCGGCGCCGGTATAGTCGCTGACCTGGCCCGCGGTCATGAAGAAGCGCAGCGGGCGGCCCTTGGCGTCGGTGAATGCGTGGAGTTTAGTGTTCATGCCACCTTTGGTGCGGCCGATCAGACGCCCTCTCTGGTCGCCGGGCCCCCCTTTTTCGCCCGCAGGCTCGAAGCCGTGCGGTGCGCCTTCAGGTAGGTCGCGTCGATCATGACGACCTTCTCTTCGCCGCCTTCGGAGGCCAGTCCCTCCATCATCCGGGCGAACACCCCCATGTCGCCCCATCGCTTCCATCGGTTGTAGAGTGTCTTCGGCGGGCCATACTCCCGAGGCACATCGCACCACCGCAACCCATTGCGATTGACGAATATTATCCCGCTCAGAACACGCCGGTCATCGACACGCGGCTTGCCATGGCGCTTCGGAAAGAACGTCCGCAGCCGGTCCATCTGCTCGTCAGTAAGCCAAAAAAGGTTGCTCATCTTCACCCCCGTCAGTCCGGGAGCTTGAAACATGCAGGCCTGGCGACCTCAAGCAGATCAATGGGTCCTGACCCTTCTGTATCTGCGCTCTGCTATACTGGCCTCGTCACCGGCCCCGGCCAGGGTCAGTGACGGGGTGGTGCGCGACGTCTGACCCTTGTGGCCTGACCTCGCTTCTTAGCCTGTCGGCACCGCCTCTCTTCATCGTCTCGAACAGTTGATTGCGGCCTTGCAGGACCGCGCACCAGAAGGAAGAAAGCATGGACAACCTATCACATGGCCGCGTTATCGGCATAGATGTCAGCCGCGATTGGCTTGACGTTCATTGCCTCCCAGATGGGCATCGCGTCAGAGTGCCCAACGCCCCGGCGGGTCATGCTGCCGTAGCGGATCTTGCCAGAGACCGAGACGCCGTCGTCTGCTAGGTGCCCAGCACGTTCGCGAAAGCCACCGGCTTTCCGGATTGCAACGACTGTGCAGCGGCTTCTGCCATCGCAAGCGCCGCGATGCCGTCAGACAAGGTGACCGGCAGCGCGTCCCCTGCGCTGACTGCCGCAACAAAGGCGGCCCATTCAGCAGAGTAGGCCGGCATATAGCGTTCAAGGAAGAAATAGGTGGGTTTTGCCCCTGTGACTCCGGCGATGGTCGATTTGACGACTGTGTTTTCAAGCATGTTCTGCGCCTGCAGCAAGCCTTCGGACCCCAGCAGCTCAACCCGCTGGTCATAGCCATAGACCGCTCGACGACTGTTCTTGATGACCGCAATCCGACCATCGGCATAGGTCAGCGTGACCACCGCCGTATCCACGTCTCCCGCCGCCCCGATGGCCGGATCGACGATGGAGGATCCCACAGCTGAAACGGTGACGGGGGGCGCATCCATGATGAAATTGGCCATGTCGAAATCATGGATCATCATGTCGCGGAACAGACCGCCCGAGACCTTGATATAGGCCACGGGCGGGGGCGCCGGGTCGAACGAGGTGATCGACAGCAGCTCGGCCTTGCCGATCTCGCCCTTGTCCAGCGCGGCTTTCAGCGCGGCGAAGTTCGGATCAAAGCGGCGGTTGAAGCCGATCATCACGGGGCGGCCCGTAGAGGTGACGGCCTTCTGGCAGGCCTGTGCCCGCGCCAGCGACAGATCCACCGGCTTTTCGCACAGCACGGCTTTGCCCGCCGCCGTTGCCCGCTCGATCAGGTCGGAATGGGTGTCGGTCGAGGTGGCGATCAGCACGGCGTCGATCGACGCATCGGCCAGAATGGCCTCGGTGGCGCGGGCCTCGGCCCCGTATTGCGCGGCCAGTTTGGCGGCGGCGTCAGCGTTGATGTCCGACACCGCGACAAGACGACTGCCGGGATTGGTGGAAATGGCGGTGGCATGCACGCCCGCGATGCGGCCTGCGCCAAGAAGGGCTACGTTCAACATGTGATGACCTTGTCAGTTACAGGCCCAGATCGGCCTTGAAAGCGGCGAATTCAGCGTCAGCCATGGCGACGTTGTGCTGCGGTTCGGGATAGGCGCCTGCGTTCACGTCGGCGATGAACTCGCGGAAGGCGGCGATGCGTTCGCTTTGCAGCCGGGCGTATTCGGCGGCGAAGGTGCGGTAGGTTTTGGCATGACGCGGCTTGTGGCCATCGGTGCAGCCCAGCACGTCTTCGGCGAACAGATATTGCGCGTCGGCCCCCGGCCCCGCTCCCATGCCCAGCATGATCATCGGGGTGTTTTGCGAGATCAGCGCGCCCAGACGGTCGGGCACCACCTCCAGCTCTGCACCAAAGCAGCCGATGGCTTCCAGCTGTTTCACATGGTCCCAGACCGACCGTGCCTCGGCTGCGGTTTTGCCCACCGCGCGCCAGCCGGTCCAGGTGATGTAGCTGGGGATCAGGCCGACATGGGCGACCACGGGCATGTGGTTGTCGCACAGCGCCTTCTGGATATCCAGACTGGCGGCGCAGTAGAAGCAGTCGCCCCCCATCGCAGTGAACTTGAACGCCGCGCGGAGGTACTCTTCCGCTGTGGCCAGCCCGCCATAGGGGCCGAAGGGCAGACCGACCTGCACGAAACAGCGGCCTGCCGCCTCGCGCATTTCAGCGGTGAAGAAGCGGCTTTCAATCGACAGCATGTGGATGCCCGCCGCATCGGCCGCGGCGGCTTCCTCCAGCGTGGTGACATAGAGCATGCTGATTTTCTGCCCCCGCGCTTTCATGGCGCGCATGTCGTGCACCGTGGGGCGATTGGCTTTGTGGACCATGATATTACACCGTAAAAGCGTTGCGGAAGGCTTCGAGAGCAGCCTCTTCATCGCCGCTGGCAAAGCCTTCAAGGCTGACATGGCCGGAATAGCCCATGGCTTTCAAAGCCTTGGCAATAGCGTGATAGTTGATCTCGCCCGTGCCCGGCTCGTAGCGGCCCGGGTTGTCGGCCACCTGCACCTCACCGATCCATGGCAGGCATTTCTCGCACCAGCGGATCAGATCACCCTCGCCGATCTGGGTGTGGTAAAGGTCAAGGTTGATGCGAAGCTCGGGGCGGTTGACCGCGGACACCAGCGCCAGCACATCTGCCGTTGACCCGAAGGGGCAGCCCGGATGATCCAGCAGGTTTAGGTTTTCCAGCGTAAAGATCACACCCAGTTCCGCCCCAAGATCGCAGATGCGGTTCAGGGTATCGCGGGCCTTCAGCCACATTGCACCCGTAGCCACCTGTGTCTGCCAGATCGGGATACCGCCATCGCCCAGCCCCGTGCCGTGCAGGTTCAGCCGCTGCACCCCAAGCCGTTTGCCCACGGCAGCGGTTTCCCGGGCCGAGGCCAGCAGCAGGTCAGCGCCCGCATCATCGGCCAGGCGCCCCTCGAGATAGCCATTCATGATGGTGAAAGTGGCCCCCGTGGCTGCCAGCTTGGCCAAATCCCAGGCGGGCCAGTTCCACAGGCCAACACCAAAGCCCATCTCTTTCAGACGCGACGCGCGCCACTCGATCGGGCGGTCGCACCACAGCATTTCGGCGCAGGCGGCAAGGGGGAATGTCATGTCAGATCTCGATATACACAGCGCCGTCTTCGACTTTGACGGGGAAGGTTTTCAGGTTGATGCAGGCGGGAGCGCGCTTGGCCTCGCCGGTGCGGTAGCAGAAGGTGGCGCTGTGCTTGGGGCATTCGACCGTGCCCTCCATCACCAGCCCGTCGGCGAGATGCACCTTTTCGTGGCTGCAAATGCCGTCCATGGCGAAGAACTCGTCTTCTTCGCTGCGGATGATGATGAAGGTCTGCGCGCCGTGATCAAAGCGCATCAGATCGTCAAGGTCGATGTCGGTGGTGGCGCAGGCGCGTATCCAGTTGGGCATGATCAGATCCATCGGTTTTTGGGTGCCCCGGCCCGGTAGAGGATCGGGCCGGGGCGATGATCGGTGTCCGGGGGAAACTGGACACCGACGGGGAGACTATTGCGCCGGCGGCGGCGGGTGGCCGCCATGGCTGTTCATGTAGGTTTCGATCTCGGCCTCAAGGCTGGCCATCGAGGCCCCGCCCGCCATCAGATCGGTGATTTCTTCGCGGGTCTTTTCGCCCTTGTGGAAGTCGGCGGCGACCGCGCCGCGGATCAGCACCGCGAAATGATCGCCCACGGCCATGGCGTGCATCACCTGATGGGTGATGAAGATCACCGCGAGGCCCCGCCGTTTCGCCTCGTTCACGATGCGCAGAACATGGGTGGCCTGCTTGACGCCAAGTGCTGCGGTGGGCTCATCCAGGATCAGCACCCGCGCGCCGAAATGCACGGCACGGGCAATGGCCAGTGATTGACGTTCGCCGCCGGACAGACCGCCGACCAGACGGTCGCCGTCGTCGATCCGGGTGATGCCGAAATCGCGCACGGCCTTGACGGCGATGTCATTGGCGCGCTGGCGGTCATAAACCTTGAACGGCCCGAAGCCCTTGGTCGGCTCTACCCCCACGAAAAAGCTGCGGCCGATGGACATCAGGGGGAAGGTTCCACCGAACTGGTGCACCGTGGCGATGCCCTTTTCAGATGCGGCGCGCGGGGTCGGCAGGCCGATGCCCGTGCCATCCATCTCTATGGTGCCAGAGCTGGGTTGGTGGACGCCCGACATGATCTTGATGAGCGTGGATTTTCCGGCGCCATTGTCGCCCAGCAGGCACAGAACCTCACCCGCGCGGACCTCCAGCGTGATGTCATGCAGCACGTCGATGGGGCCGAAGGATTTGTTGACGCCACGCAGCGCAAGGATTGGTGCGGCCATCACTTGCCCCCTTTCTTCGGCGCATAGGACAGCGCCATTTTGCGGAAGGTATTGTTCATCAAGACTGCGCCCAACAGCAGCACGCCGATGATGAGCGACGACCAGTTGCGGTCAAAATCAGTGTAGTAGATGCCTTGGGTGACGATGGCGAAGGTGATGGTGCCAAAGAAGATCCCGATCACCGACCCGAAGCCCCCGGTCAGCAGCACGCCCCCCACCACAACCGAGATGATCGCGTTGAAGATGAACGACTGCCCGCCCGCCACCTGGGCCGAGTTGTAAAGGATCGCCTGGCACATGCCGACAAAGGCGGCGGAGGTGGAGGACAGCACGAACAGCACCATGGTCAGCCGCTCGGTCGGGATGCCGGCGTTGCGGGCCGAAACCTTGTCGCCGCCCATGGCGAAAACCCAGTTCCCGAAGGGTGACAGGTGGACAAAGAACACATACAGCGCCGTCAGCCCCAGCCACCACAACACCATGACCTGCATCTGCCCGCCCAGCACGAAATCGCCAAACATCACCTTGGCCACGCCTTCGGTTTTCAGGGCGACCGAGGTGGATTTGGTGATCAGCACGGTCAGGCCCAGCACGATGCCCTGAACGGCAAACAGGGTGCCCAGCGTCACGATCAGCGATGGAACGGCGGTGCGGATCACCAGAAAGCCATTCACCAGACCGACGATCACGCCGAAAGACAATGCCGCAGCAATGCCCATCCAGATCGGCAACCCGTAATGGCCCGAGATCACGGAAACGGTCATCGCGCCAAAGGGCACCATGGCCCCGACCGAGATGTCCAGCTCGCCCGCGATCATCAACAGGCCCAGCGGAATGGCGATGACGCCAAGGTTTGCGGCAACGTTCAGCCAGCTTGCCATGCCGGAGGGTTTCAGGAAGGTGACTCCGCCAAAGATGGCAAAGAAGATGAGGACGGCGAAAAGGCCAAGCGCGGCCCCCGCTTCGGGGCGGCGCGCAAGGGCGCCAAAGGAAAAGGTTCTGGACATGATGCCCCCGGAATGGCTGCGAGAAACGGGCGAGGTGTGGGGTCCGGCCAACCCGTGGCGGGGGCCGGACCGATGTCAGATCAACGCGCGCCTTTGGCCACCCCGGCCAGCGTGGCATCGATGTTGGACGCATCCACGATCCCCGGGCCGGTCAGCACCGGAAACACCGGCAGGTCGGTGCCAAAGTCGATATGCGCGGCCAGCAGGCTGACCGCCAGGAAGGATTGCAGATAGGGCTGCTGGTCAATGGCAAAGGCCTGGGTGCCGCCCTTGATACGGTCAAGACCCGCCTGGTTCATGTCGAACGAGCCGAGCAGGGTCTTGCCGCTCTTGCCCGCCTGATCCACCGCGATGGCCGCGCTGTCAGCGTCGCCGGCCGAGATGGTGATGACGCCGTCGATGCTTTCATCTTTCAGCAGTTCCGCCTTGATCGCCTCGGCCACGGCCGTTGCATCGCCAAAGCTGGTGGTCGGCAGCGGCAGTTGCGCACCCATGCCGCCTGCGGTGGTCACGCCATCGATCACGCCCTTGCAGCGCGCCTCGGTGTTGGACGCACCCGGCAGGGTGTTGATGCAGAGCACATTCTTCTGCCCGCCCTTGCCGAAATACTCGCCCCCGGCCAGACCGGCCACATATTCATCAGAGCCGACATAGTTGATCGCGCCCAGTTCGGTCGCCTTGTCAGCACCGCCCGCATTCATCAGGATCACCTTGATCCCTGCGGCGATGGCGTCCTTGATTGCGGGATCTTCGGCCTCGGGCACCCAGTTCGGGATGACCAGACCATCAACCTCCATCGAGATCGCGGTGCGGATCAGTTGCACAACATCGGGGGCGAAGTTGTCGTAATTCACCAGACGCAGGTAGTTCACGCTGCCGCCATTGGCGACAACGCCGGGGGTGGCATCGTCTATGCCTTTCTTGATGATGTTCCAGAAGGCATCGTCATTCGAGCCGCCGATCACCGCGATATCGGCCGACATCGCCGCCGAAGCGCTGCTGATCAGGGCCGTGGTTGCCAATGCCTTGGCGAGGGTTTTCATAAAGCTCATGTGTCGTCTCCTCCCTTGTCCCGCCGTTGGTGGCGGGTTTTCAATCTTTGGGTTGACCTGCTGACCCGGCCTCCCTGCCGGATCAGCAGGGATGGATCATCCGCGCAACGCCTTGGCGTTCATCCGCGCTTTCTTTTTCTCGAACCGGGCCTGCATCTGCGCATCGCCCGCTTTCGATCCGTCGTGGAAATAGCCAAACCACTTGTCCAAAGGGATCAGCCCATCCCCGCCGTAGTTCACTTCGAAATACTTGTGGTGCAGGTAATGGGCGTAGGCGTGGCTGTCCAAAGTGCTGTCTTCCGTGATCTCCAGCTTGTCGAACCCGATATGGCCATTCACCGCGCCAAACCCCGCCAGATGCAGCTGGAACATTGCAATGATCGGGTTCGAGGGGATCACAAGGTGCCACAGCGCAACGGCGTGATACAGGAAGCCTTCGACAGGGTGCATCGACAGCGAAGACCACGGGCTGGGGTTGACCGAGTTGTGGTGAACCGAATGCACCCATTTATACAGCAGCGGCGTGTGGATCAGGCGGTGGATGCAGAAGAAATGCACCTCATGGATCGCTGGGGCCAACAGGGTCAGCGTGACCAGCCACAGCCAGTTGTCAGACCAGCTCAACCATGGAACGGCGCCCGTGGCATAGGCGTGCAAAAAGATCACCTGCACCAGCGTCCACAGCGGGATCGAGAGGAAGAAGCTGCGCAGGAAGTTGTCGATGTTCTGCGATTTGAACCAGAACACATCCGAAGGCTGTTCGGCCGGGAATTTCGCGTTGTACTTGAACCGCGTGCCCTGCTTTTTCTTTACATACCAGAACAGCTCCACCCCGCCGTAAAACACGAAGATCGCGGCGGCGTTCACGGCGTAAAGCCAGAGCGGCCAGCCAAAGGACAGGGTTTTCATCACCTCGACATCGGGCACGACATAGAACCACCAGATCAGCGTGGTTGCCATGTGGAAGGCGTTCCACGGGAACAGGTATTCCGGGATCCAGGCCAGAACTTTCGGCAGGCTGAACGGGCGCTTCCAGAACGGTGGCACGTCCAGAACCGCAGACGGGGCCCAGTCGCCACGTTTGTTCCGGGTGCCGAATTTCAGATCGTCCATCTCTCGCCTCCGTTGCTTGACCTGCTGCTTTGCAAAGAAAATACGCCATCGCGCCGGGCCCGTTGTGCACGGTGCGCGGTCTGGCTTTGCAGCCCGGTGCTTTGGTAAATTTCCCCTGCTGGGGCGTCTGTCGGGTGTGGCCCTGCAGACCGCCTCATGGATCATTCTTAGACTTTCAATTCCACGCTCGATCAAGAATGGAATTTTTGTTTGCTTAATTTCGTCTCAAATGTATCATGTGGTATCACAAATGATATGATTTGAGATGTTCTGCAGATGACCCGCCCCGCGATCTGGCCGATGCGGCCGCCGTTTCTGTTGCCACCGTGAACCGGGTTTTGGCGGGGGCGGCCAATGTGCGCGCGCCGACTCGGCTTCTGGTTCAGGAAGCGGCGGAGAGAATCGGCTTCTACGGCTTGGGCACCATCCAGTCGCGCGTTGCAGCCAGTCGCCCGAAATACCGCTTTGGCGTTCTGTTGTTGCAGCCGCATCGCCCGTTCTACCAAAACATCGCCGCCGCCCTGCGCCGCGCCGTGGCCGAGGTGACCAGCGCCGAGATCGACCTGCGGATCGAATTTCTGGAGGATCTGTCGCCACAAAACACCGCTGACCGCGCGCTTGCGCTGGCAAAGGACTGTCAGGCCCTGTGCATCGTTGCCGCCGTGCATCCCATCGTGACCGAGGCCGTGGCCCAGATTCAGGCGCGGGGGGTGCATGTCTTTGCTCTTGTGGGGCAGCTTTCGGCCACCGGTCAGGTGCCCTATATCGGTTTGGACAACTGGAAGGTTGGCCGCACCGCTGCATGGACGTTTGCCAATGTCTGCAAGACCCCCGGCAAGATCGGGATTCTTCTGGGCAACCCTCGCTATCGAAATCAGGAAATGAACGAAGCTGGTTTTCGGTCCTATTTCCGCGAAATGGCGTCCGAGTTTACCCTGCTTGAACCGCTCTCAACCTTTGAAGCCTCGGCAATCGCGCAGGAGATGACGGAAAAGCTGCTTGCAGAGCATCCTGATCTGGTCGGGCTTTACATCTCGGGCGGTGGGATAAGTGGCGCGCTTGCTGCGCTGCGCAGTGCGGGCAAGACGGAGAAAATTGTGGCGGTGGGCTATGATCTGTTTGATGTGACCCGTTCGGCGCTGCTGGATGGCACCATGACCCTTGTCATCTCGCACCCATTGGACCGACTTGCCCATGACGCGATGGAGGCCATGGTCGCCGCATGCGCGCCCATCAGCAGCCCCGCAAACCTGACCCGTGTGGTTCCCTTCGAGATATACACGCGAGAAAATCTGTAGGTGCCCAAAGGTCTTCCTTTCGGCCGTCGCCCTCGCCGCAACCGTCATGTTCTGGCTATGACGCGAGAACGAGTCCTGACCCTTCTGTATCTGCGCTCTGCTATACTGGCCCCGTCACCGGCCCCGGCCAGGGTCAGTGACGGGGTGGTGCGCGACGTCTGACCCTTGTGGCCTGACCTCGCTTCTTAGCCTGTCGGCACCGCCTCTCTTCATCGTCTCGAACAGTTGATTGCGGCCTTGCAGGACCGCGCACCAGAAGGAAGAGAGCATGGACAACCTATCACATGGCCGCGTTATCGGCATAGATGTCAGCCGCGATTGGCTTGACGTTCATTGCCTCCCAGATGGGCATCGCGTCAGAGTGCCCAACGCCCCGGCGGGTCATGCTGCCGCAGCGGATCTTGCCAGAGACCGAGACGCCGTCGTCTGCTTTGAATCTACTGGCGGTCAGGAATGGCAACTCTGGGCGGTTCTTGAGGCAGAAGGTATAGCCGCCCGCCAAGTGCCACCGTGTGTGGATGCCCCCGGTTTTGCAAGCTGATTGTTCGACGTTTCGTCTGGGCTTCAATCGGTCGTGTGTCAGGCCTCTCAATGTGGCCTTTGTGACGCCACGGGCCGGTATGCTGTTCGGAAGGCAAGGCCCACATCGGTTCAGAGAGCTGTAGCGCTCGAGCTCCGGGACTGGGTTTCCCACCTTGAACTTTGAAGTCCGTGTCGCTTACTCCGTCTGTCGATCACCTTGCCCAGGCCTTGCGGCCCATAACGTCATCCCGCGTTTTGCTGCTTGGGATCACGCCATTCGATAGTCCTCCCCTTTCGTCATCATCGCCCAAACCATTCGTGCCATCTTGTTAGCCAATGCGACGGCGGCAACCATGCGCGGCTTGCGGGCAACGAGGTTGGCCAGCCATCGGTCGGGACTGCTGCCGCGGCGCACAACCCAGCGGATTACGCTCATGGCCCCGACGATCAACAGCTTGCGGATGTCGCATTGCCCCATCTTGCTGACCGCACCTAGGCGGGTCTTGCCGCCGGTTGAGTGTTGTCGCGGGACTAGACCCAGCCACGCGGCAAAGTTCCGGCCATTGTCAAAGGCCTCAAGATCCGGAGCAAAAGCCGCGATGGCGCCGGCGGTCACTGGGCCAATGCCCGGCACGGTGCACAGTCGCCGCAACTCGCAATCGGTCTTTGTCGCAGCCTCAAGGTCGCAGGCCAAGCGCGTGATGATGTCGGTCAGCTGGTCGATCTGCTGCAAATAGATCTGTCCCATCTCCCGAACCGGCGCAGGCAGATCGACATCCGATCCCTTCAAGGCAGTTTGCAAAAGCTTCAGATGGATCGGCCCTTTCGGAGCCACCAGGCCGAACTCTGCCAGATGCCCTCGTAGCGCGTTGATCAACTGCGTCCGCTGCCGCACAAAACACTGATGCGTTCGAAAAGCTACGGCACGCCCTTGCTTCTCGGCGCTCTTAACGGCGACGAAGCTCATGCTGGGCCGTGAGGCCGCTTCGGCGATGGCTGCCGCGTCAGCAAAATCATTCTTCTGGCGCTTCACAAAGGGCTTCACATAATTTGCCGGGATCAGCCGCACGTCATGACCGTGCGCCATGGCCACACGGCCCCAGTGATGCGACGTGGCGCAAGCCTCCATAGCGACAACACACGGTACCTGATCCGCAAGCAACTGCACCAGCCGCCCACGCGATATCGCCCGGTTGAAGACAACGACGCCATCCGACCTGACGCCGCAAACCTGAAAACTGTTCTTGGCAAGGTCGATCGCCAGTATGCTAATCTCAGACATGGATGCCTCCCTCATCTTGGTTCCAACAAAACCACTTTGGCACATTCGATGCTGTCGGGTGGGGGCATCCACCGCATCAGTTCACGCCGAGTTCGAACGGCAGCAGAAGATGAGACGCGAAGGCGTCTAAGAAACTCGGGGCTATTCAATGCAATGGGGCGGAACTTTGACGAACGAGCCGTACTCGGGCTGATCCCCCCGCAAAGTCGTTGATTTACTGTCGACGCTGCGAGCGAGGCCTAAAAGAGGAACCGGGCAGATCATCAAATCTGCCCGGATTCGAATATTTCAATGATGATTCTATCAAAAGACCGCTGAACGCGTAGCCGGTCTCTAGTTAACTGTGACCGTGATACATCCTGACAGCTTGTCGCCCTTGACCTTGGGGTCATTCGAGGTGTTGGTCGTGCAGAACTTGTCCTTGCCCTTGAAGCCAGGACTGGGCGTATAAATCAGGCCCTGACCCTTGGCGATCGTCAATTTTCCATTCTTTGGCCCGTGGGTCAGCTTGACCTCGGTTGCAGGAATGCGCGTATTCGTCGCCTCGAAGATAAAGCCCGGAAAGCTGATCTCGCAGGTCTTGTCAGCCACCGTCATCTCGAAACTGCCATTACCCTGACCACGTCCCCAGCCACGACCATTGCTGCCGGTGCATTCCGCATAGGCTGCCGATCCGAGTGCAACAAGGGCGCCGAAGATGGTGCAAAAGGTGATTGATTTATGCATCTACTCTCTCCATTACAACTTCTTATCCAATGCCTAGCTGGCCATGCGGCACAGAAAGACGCACTCAGTATTGTCGATCTTCATAATGCTGCATAGACATAAAGACACTGACAAGGCTCAGTTTGAGATGCGCTAAGGCAGGCATGACCCATCGTGCCGTCAAAAAACAAACTGTCACCGACATCTAGCGTGATAGGCGTGTAGCCTTCCGAATGGAACGCAAGCCGACCGGATAGGACAAAAAGCATGTCCTCGCTCTCATGCCTGTTCATCGGGCCGAAGGCCGCGAGGTCGGCCTCGATAAAATCGACGACCGCCGCCTGAAAGTGACGACCCTGCAATTGACTGGCCAGCGCGTAGAAACGGTGATTGGGATAGTCGAGGGCCACACCCGACATCCTACGTTCGACGTGCAGACGCCCAACAAGCGGGTGCCGCTCAGGCTGAACCAAAGCTGCAAGTTCGATCTGCAAGCCACGAGCCAGTTTCAAAAGCAGCTCAAATGTAGGTGAAAGCTGTCCCTTTTCGATTTTCGACAGGGTTGATCGGGCAAAGCCTGCCTTGGCCGCAAGGTCAACCTGACTCATGCCCTGCGCTTGGCGCAGGGTACGAATTCGCTCGGCCAATCCTGCATGAGCATCTTCATCCCGAGGACGCGATTTGCTGTGTTCTATAGTCAAGTCGTTCTCATTGACTGCATTGTGTTCGTATAATAGCATTCATCTGACTCATGATCAAAGGCTAATCCGATGACGGGACTGAAATCGCAACAATTGTTCGAACGCGGTCGCAAGGTGCTGATCGAGGGTGTTTCCTCAGCCTCGCGAGGTCCTTCTACGTTTGGCGGCGCCCCGCGGTACATGAGCCATGGGCAGGGCGCACGTCTGTATGATGTAGACGGCAATTCCTACATCGACTGGATGATGGCGTTCGGGGCCTTGCCCCTGGGCCATGCCCATCCCGCTGTCGTCGAGACCGTCGCGCGTGAAGTTGCGGGGGGTACTCATTTCGCCACGGCCCTACAGGTTGAAGTCGAAGTGGCCGAAATGCTCGTTGACCTTCTACCACATGTGGAGAAGGTCCGCTTTGCCAACACAGGGACCGAAGCCGCAATGGCTGCCATCCGGCTCGCACGCGGTCATACTGGGAGACGCAAGATCATCAAGTTTGAGGGGCATTACCATGGCTGGTGGGATGCCGTTCTATTGAACACCAATCCCCTACCGCCAACGATGTTTGGTCATCCCAATGACCCGATTCGCATTCCTGACAGTTCGGGCATTCCCGAAGAAGCGTGGCGCGACACCATTGTTGTCCGCTGGAACGATGTCGAGGCATTAGAACGTGCCATGGCCATCCATGGACGTGAGGCGGCTTGCCTCGTGACCGAAGGTATCATGTCGAATATGGGGGTCATTCCACCAAAGCCTGGCTATCTCCTGCGAATGCAGGACCTGTGTCGCGAGTACGGCGCCCTGTTCTATCTTGATGAAACTGTAACAGGGTTTCGTGTCGCTGCTGGCGGCTGCGCTGAACTCTACGGTCTGGACCCTGATATCGTGACTTATGGCAAAGCACTTGGCGGTGGCCTGCCCATGGCAATGATCGGTGGGCGAAACGAGGTTATGTCTGGCCTCGAATGGGGCAAGGTGCTGCATTACGGCACCCATAACGCGGGTCGTCTCGCGTTAAGCGTGACCAAAGTTATGCTGCAAACCCTCCTGGCAAACGATCGCGCCGGTTTTTCCGTTCTACGTGACCGCGGGCTGAAGATGGCCGAAGCGTTTCGTACGGTTGCGCGCGCTTCGAACCGGCATGGGGTGATCTGTCAGGGTGTGAACTCAATGTTCCAGATCTTCTTTACGGATCGTGAGGTTATCAGCGATTTTCGTGAATTCTGCACCCATGTAGACCGCTTGAAATTCCGCGATTTTACCCTGCGGCTGATGGACAAGGGGATCTACATGAATCCTTCGGCCACGCTGCATTCCCTGTCTTCGCTCGCACATAGCGACGCCGATATCGCAGCCACGGCTAAAGCCATGGCCGAAGTTCTGGACGAAATGCCATGATATTGCGCGTCGGATTTTTGGGCACGGGATCCTTGGCAAGCTTTCTGGTTCGCTGTTTGTCTCGGGAACCGGATGTCAGGATCATGATTTCCCCTCGCAACGCTGCGCGTGCGGCGCAGCTTGCCTGCGACTATGGCGCCGAAGTTGGCGCCGACAATCAAGATGTCATCGAGCGCAGCGACCTCTTGATGGTGTGTCTACCTGCCGACGCAGGAGCCGAGGTCCTTGCGAAGCTGCAGTTTCGCACTGGACAGGTAGTGATTTCAGCGATGGCAGGCGTTTCCCATGAGTTGGTCACTGCAGCAGTTTCGCCCGCCTGCGCACATCTGGCGATGATGCCCGGTCATGCCAATGCGCTTGGCCTTGGCCCGGTTGTTCTCTATCCCAGCGACGTACAAAGCCATGCGTTATTGCAGCGCTTTGGTCCGGTGATCTCTGTCAAAGACGAGGCTACCTTCACGACAGCGGCCACCTTCGGCGCAGTGTCGGGTGCCAGTTTTGCATGGATGGTCACGATGATCCGGTGGTTTGAAAATCATGGGTTAGCTTCCGACTACGCACGAAAGTTGGTAGCAGCCACTTTGCAGGGGAATGCCGGGGTGCTCCTTGCTGAGGACACTCCACTGGATGACATTCTGGCAGGTGTCGCCACACCCGGTGGCATCACCGAACTGATGGTTGACAGTTTAGAAAAACATGATGCCCTGAACAGTTGGGTGTACGGTATGACTGATGTTCTGCACAGACTGAAAGCGCCAGCAGCGCCAAGCGATTGATCAGTGCGGATGACAGCACCGGTGCCTCTCGCACCAAGCTGGGCGGGCTATGGCAACTGTGTTTCGATAATGGGACTGATCTCAGCCAAGGGACGCTGCGGACCTGTCTCCAAACCTGCTGCAGGCTTGCCCGAGACTCGACTGTCTGGCGCGCCCGAGGCGGTCAAAGGCGAATACCGTTGAACACAGAAGCCGACTAACATTTCAAAAGAGAAAACCGCAGTCCTGCAGCGCGTGCCCCAAACACAAAGCCGCTCGAGTAGGACGATCCCGTTACCTAAGTCTGAAGCCTAACTTCGGCGAAGCGACAAGCAGACACACTTTGCGATGCTAGCGGTTGCAAAGTCACTTTCTTTGGCGAGTTCGTCGATCTGCGAGGCAAAACGAAACCGCTCCTGAGGCGTTGCGCCGAACTCATCAATGACTCGAAGAATGATCCTTATCGCAGCCATTCGAGTGTACATCACCTCGCGTTCCAGGGCAATCATGCGATCACTGCCGGTCATAGTCGATATTATCCCTTCTGTCTGAGGCCAACTATAAGCAGTGACTTGGGTCACGAGTGTTTTTCCATTAGGTGATTCTAGGATACATGTTTGACTTCAAACTACAACCTCTGGTCGAATAGCCCCGAGTTTCTTAGACGCCTTCAAGTCTCATCATCATCTGCCGCCGTTCGAATTCAGCAGGCGATAGCATCTCAATCCTCGCATGCTTGTGCCTCGGGTTGTAGATGACAACGCTCTGACCGAGACGGTCAACGCATGTTCAAGGCTGAGGTCATCCACCGTCGTGGCCCTTGCGCAGTTTCGAGGCCCTAGAATACGCAACCTTGGAATGGGTGGACTGGTTCAACAAGCGCTGCCACCTCGAGCCGTTCGGAAACATCCCGCCAGCGGAAGCTGAGGCCAATTTCTATTCAGCTCTGGAAACTGAACCCATGGCCGCATAGCTAACGAAAATCAGCCTCCGGCAAAACCCGGCGCGTTTCAGGAGGATTACCGCTCGTCGGCTTGTTCAGAATGCAATCTGCCCTTGAAAAACACCGCCTCCAGGCCGAACTCGCAGCGTCAGAAAATGAAATCATTGCGACCTAGATCGTCTATGTTTACTCCTTGGACGATAATTCTAGTTCCTGAGTCATCATCGATGATGGTGTTTCCGCCCTTCATGGTTAGGTGGTTGTTCATCAGATCGCGATAGCTCTTGATTTCTAACACATCGGTTAAATCTATTTTCTCACGTAGGTTTGTGGATTCAAAATCTATGATCCGATCCGTACCGCAGTTGTCTTGAAAAACGAAGCTGTCATGACCCGTGCCGCCCACCAGAGTGTCGCGCCCCTTACCCCCGATCAGTCGGTCATTACCAGCTGACCCTGTAAGTTGATCATTTCCGACTCCACCGACAAGAACATCATTTCCTCTGCCGCCGCTCAGTTGGTCGTTCCCACCGGCCCCTGAAATTCTGTCATTCCCTGCTCCACCAGAAAGATTATTTGCGTACTTATCGCCAGTAATTCTGTCATTTTGCGTAATACTTGGAACGCCAATACGAGAGAGAGGAATGTCCATATTCGGCCCATAGAAGCCCCAATCTAGGAGCTGTACTCTGTGGACCGATTTTATAAAATAATTCATGTCAGCCGCTGAATCTATATCAGGGATCGCATTTCCAGAAATTTGCGTCAGAAATGTCTTCCCCCCACCAAGTTCCACCGAAAGGATGTTGGATACGCCGCCACTCCACGAAAGCTGCTCTGTCTCTGCGTCCAAGTTGGCGATGGTGTAGAGGGGGATGTTGTCGCCGCCGATACGGAGAGTCTGCAGCTGACTTTCGAGGTAGATATACTCGTCGGGTTCGCCGTTCGTGTAGGTCCTTGTATATCTGATTGTTGAGTTTGACCCGCTTGCCACAATTCCCATGCTAGCATCAGCGACTTTGGATACGGATCCGTCGGGTCGAAACGTCGCGATATATCCCTCGTAGGTAAAAGTTGTCATGGTGGGCTCTCCAATTTCTGAGGCATCGTCAATCTGCGTAGATTTAGTAGAAAGCAGGCAACATCTGGAATGCAAGTCACTTTATAAGTTTTTTGCTTTAGGAAAAGTTTTTGTACGCAAATTCAGTGTGTTAGGCCGTGTTGACAAAAGGGATTCACGGGGCGCTCTGAACGTGATTCAAGCTGGTATCTGCGATGGAGACCAGCTTGGCACGAGACCTGATGTCGGACGATGAATGGGCGTTTCACGAACGCTTCATCCTGGCCGTCCGCGCACCGAACGGGCGCAAACCTATGAACCATCGTCTTGTTCTGGATGGGATTTCTGGATAGCGCGCACAGGTTCTCCGTGGCGTGACCTGCCGGAGGAGTTCGGCAAGTGGTCGTCTGTCTACCGCCAGTTCCGGCGCTGGACCCTGGCTGGGCTGTGGGAAGGGATACTGGAGGCCTTGAACGAGAGCGGGGTGGTTCCTGCGGCCTTGCAGATGATCGACAGCACCGTGGTCCGCGCCCATCATCAGGCAGCGGGCGCTAAAGGGGGACTCCGCGACAAGGTTTTGGCCGTTCGCGAGGTGGCTTCACGACCAAGATCCACCTCCGCGTCAATGGCGCAGGCCTGCCCATGAGGTCGGACATCACGCCGGGCCAGACATCGGACTATCTGGGCTTCAACCTCATCATGGACGACAACCTGCCCGAGCCGAGCGTCCTGCTGGCAGATCGCGGCTATGACTCTGACAAGCTTCGAGAAACCATGGAGGGACGCAACGTCGTGCCAGTGATCCCCATGCGCAAGTCCCGCAAGCTGCGCGTGGCCGTGGACCGCACCCTCTATCGGCTGCGCAACCTCGTCGAGCGCTGTTTCAACAAGCTGAAGAACGCCCGCCGCGTCGCCACCCGCTACGACAAAACCGCAGAGAGCTTCTTGGGCTTCATCGACATCACCTCGATCCGCCTCTGGCTCCGCCATTTGTCAACATGACCTAGGCTACTCGTTGCGTGCTATTGCATCGAAACGGTCTGGCTTTCAAAGCATGGTATTCTTGTCTCATACGTCCGTTCTGCAACAGCGCCACCCATGGTGCGTCAGAAGAAATCGCGTTGCTCTGGCGTTATGAGTTCACGCGGCAGAGTATTTGTAAGCCTTGGATTGTATTTTAGAAAGTCACTCCAAATCAGCTGGCAAAGATCCTTCATGTATTCAGATGCTTCAATTTTTACCTTTTTAACTTCTTCTTCGGGAGAGTCAGGAATGCCGCCCGCTAGGATATCCATCAACTCATCAGTCGATGAGGGAACCGTGAGGTGTCCGCAGTTAATTGAATCCATAAATGCCCGAGCTTTTACCACAGGATTTACACTAATTGTAGGTACGCCATACATCGTCGAAACAATTGTCGTATGCAATTTCATGCTGAGCATGAGTGAGCACTCCCCAATTGCTCGACTAATATCATCAAGATTCTCAGTATAGACAAGCTCTTTGTCACTGAAGTCCAGAAGTTTGGCGTTCTCGTAATCTTTTAGACCATGGGCACCTACTCCGCCAATGATATGCCGTACTCTCCATCCTTTCTGGGATAGATGTTTGGCAGCCCTTTCAAGAATCCGGTATTCTTTACCGCTCTTAATGTGACGCGTAACCAAACCCACAACTGGCTTCCCCTGCGGCCTTAAAGCCTTCGGAAGAGGCAGAGCTAACACCATGTCCGGATGGTGTCTGACCGGAACCCGGAGTGCCATATTTTCCTTAATCCAAGCGGCCGAGCCAGGGTCGCGGTTGGAAACAGAGCGAATGTTTGGATGTGACAGAAACTTCGACCACCTTTTTACAACACTATCCAAGACATCAGGCCTGTTACGCTCTACACCTATGCCAGAAACATAGACAGGCCGCCGAAGATAGGCCTGATTGATGAAGTCGCCATCAATTTTTTCACGGTAAGGACAAAGAAGATCGCCACCACCCAGTACTACAGCGTCCATCATATCAACGAATTGGTTTTTAAAACTACGGAGGTAGCTATGTTTAGGCAGTCCAGCCAGAAAAAACAGCTTTGCCCAAGGCGAGAACCAGTATTGATAGTTCTTGATATAGAGTTCATCGCCGTAATTGCCTCGCCCGAACGACCCTGTAATTCCAATTCTGGGTAGCTTCCGGTCACCGGCACCTCTGCCGCGGGTATTTTTTTTCAATTTTTTACCTGGATATCACTGCATTTCACCAAACACACTAATTTGATAGGAAAATTTACGCAATACAAGAATCTCCATTAAGGAGTGTCCCGATCGGCGTTGTTGCACAACACTGACTGTCGAGGATTCACAACGTGAATCCATGCGGTTAGACGGGTTGCATGAGCAAGCCATCCCCCGCCCGCTACCGCACGACAAACTGGTCCAGTTACACTGCCTCGCTTTGCAGGCGCGGTTCGCTGTTGATCTGGCTGGACAAGGACATGACCTGGCTCTCGCCGCATGATGGCAGCCCCGGTCGCCCTGCGGTTTTCTCGGATGCCGCGATCCAGTTCTGATGGGGTGGACACCCCCGCCCGACGGCATCGCAATGTGCCATGGTGGTGATGTCGAAATCGCCACAGAGGAGAGGTGTCCATGGACGAGATTACCATAGTCGGGGTCGATCTGGCCAAGAGCGTTTTTCAGGTTCACGCCGCAAATTCAGACGGGCGAGCCGTCATCAGAAAGCGGCTGCCGCGCACTCGTTTCCTGTCCTTCATGTCACAGATCAAGCCCTGCGTGGTCGCGATGGAGGCTTGCGCAACCTCGCACCACTGGGCACGTGAACTGACTGCCCTCGGACACAACGTTCGTTTGATACCACCGATCTACGTGAAACCTTTTGTGAAGCGCCAGAAAAACGATGCCAACGACGCTGAGGCTATTGTCGAAGCGGCACTGAGACCAGCGATGCGCACGGTGCCAGTCAAATCGCAGGAGCAGCAGGCCCTTGCCATGCTGTTCCGGACACGCGAACTGCTGCTGACGCAAAAGACCCAGCTAATGAACGCGCTTCGAGCCCATCTGGCAGAGCATGGGGTCATCGTGGCGGGAGGTCGTCGATCAATTGATCCGTTCATCAGCGTTCTCGACGATGTGACAAACACGCTTCCTCATGTGGTGCGAAAGGTCGGGGCCATTTATCTGGACCGGATCGCCCAGACCGCTGGCGAAATCGAAGATCTGGAAAGGCAGATCGACGAGCAGGCCAAGGTGCATGAGATGGCACAGCGCCTGCGCACCATTCCGGGGGTCGGGCCGGTCACGGCTATGGCCGTCGAAGCTTTCGCTCCGGCCATGGAGAGCTTTGCGCGTGGCAGGGATTTCTCTGCCTGGCTCGGGCTTGTTCCCCGGCAGCACTCCAGTGGAGGCAAGCAGCGCTTGGGTCGAACTTCGAAAATGGGGCAGCGCGACATCCGCAGGTTGCTGATAAGCGGCGCGATGTCGATTATCCACTGGAGGGGTCGGAACGGTGGAAAGCCCGGATCATGGCTGGCGCGGATGCTTACATGTAAATCGCGGATGCTGACCGCCATCGCTCTGGCCAACAAGCTCGCCAGGATCATCTGGGCCATCATGACACGAAAGGACGTTTACAGGGATCCTGCGGGGGCGGTCTGCTGACCGCGTCCTGTCAGGAGCGTCGGTGACGCAAGTAGAGCACTGATCTCGTATGGGCAAAAGATCGACCGATCGGGGTGGGGCAGCCAGGGAAAGGCAAAGAGCTTCGAGCTCGCAGTTCTGATATGGCCTCCATCCGCGCATCACCATCCCGGCCAGCGGCACGAACGGCCGCGCATGAAGGCCTTACACATGTTAGCAGCCGGTCACTTGCTCGCGAAGATCACAAAAAATACTTGCGTAAGCGGGGGTATCCACACATGTCTGACGATCAAGGTGCTGTTCAAGCTGCCGCTCAGGCAAACGACCGGGATGGTGGCCAGCTTGCTGAAGTTGGCAGACCTGGACTGGGCCGTGCCCGACTATACGACCCTGTGTCGGCGGCAGAAAACTCTGGCTGTCCAGATCCCGTATCGGCGCGCCGATGGCCCCTTGAACCTGCTGGTGGACAGTACCGGGATAAAGTTCCTCGGTGATGGCGAATGGCAGGCGCGCAAGCACGGCGTGCAGGGCCGCCGCCAATGGCGCAAGGTCCATCTGGCCATGGATACCGCCACGTCCGACATCCGCGCCGTGGAGTTTACGCCCAGCAGCGACGGTGACAGCCCCGTTCTGCCAGAGTTGCTGGACCAAATCCCCGAAGGCGAGGAGATCGGCACAGTGACGGCGGACGGTGCCTATGACACCCGCCGCTGCCACACCGCCATCATCGACCGGCAGGCCACTGCTATCATCCCGATCCGTAAGAACGGGCGTCCATGGAAAGAGGACTGCCCGGCCGCGATCGCGAGAAACGAAACCCTGCGCGCCACCCGGCACTATGGCAGGGCATTCTGGAAACGCTGGACCGGATACCACGTCCGAAGCCGGATCGAGGCAAAGATGCGGTGCCTCAAGGCCTTCGGTGAGCGCATAGCAGCCAGAGACCCCGACCGCCAAACTGCAGAAATCCAGATACGCGTCGCCCTCAAGAACCGCTTCTCAGCCCTCGGCACTGCCGAGATCGTCCGCGTGGCCTGATGCCAAAGGGGAAAGGGGTAATCATGCCTCAGGCGTAAGTTACGCAACAACGCCCCTTCAGGGAATAACATGTGCCCACGCTGACCAGAAATGTGATACGCAATCTACGGTTGATTCTAAGGTACGGAACAGACCGGCACGGAAGTGCGTTCACGACAGGAAGGATGAACTGGTCCCCTGGTCGTCGCAGCTGGGGGCATCTTCCGCGAGACATGAGCCCATGGGGTAGCGATGACGAAACGAGTCACCAAAGCAGTTTTTCCCGTCGCCGGATTGGGAACCCGGTTTCTTCCGGCGACAAAGGCTCTCCCGAAGGAGATGCTGACGATCATCGACAAGCCCATCATCCAGTTCGCCGTGGAAGAGGCGATCGCCGCAGGGATCACCCATCTGATCTTTGTCATCGGGCGCACGAAGCGAGCGATCGCCGATCACTTTGACGCCAACCCGGAACTGGACATGCTGTTGCGCGCGAAGGGGAAGGACGAGCTTGCCGACAAGCTGAATGCAATCGTTCCGAAGCATGCCGCCTGCATCTATTTTCGCCAGGCCGAGGCCCTCGGCCTTGGCCATGCGGTTGCCTGTGCGGCACCGGTGATCGAACCGGACGAGCCTTTTGCCGTGCTTCTTGCAGATGACCTGATGCGCGCTCCAACCCCGGTGCTCAAGCAGATGATCGACATCTACGATACGACCGGGCGGAGCCTAGTCGCTGTCGAACCCGTCCCTTCGTCCATGGTGCAGAGCTACGGGATCGTCGATGCCGACCTGCCGCATGTCGGCTCGTATGCAGACATGCGCGGCGTTGTCGAAAAGCCGTCGCCTGGCGATGCGCCCAGTAATCAGGCGATCGTCGGCCGCTATGTGCTTGATGGCCGGGTGATGGGCTTCCTCAAGAACCAGAAGGCGGGCGCGGGCGGAAAGATCCAGCTGACCGACGCGCTGAGCCGTCTGATCGGCGATCCCGGGCTGGATGCCTACCGCTTTGACGGACGCCGCTATGATTGCGGTTCGAAGATCGGCTTTCTGGAATGCACTATGGCCAGCGCACTTGAGCATCCCGAATTCGGCCCGAAGGTGCGCGAATTGATGCAGTCCCTGCTTGCGAGTTCACCTTGACCGCGTTGTCTCCAGTGCAGGGCCTTTGGGCTGGCGCGCCGTCATTCCATCGCCGCGCCGCGCCGCGGGCTTGACAGGCGATGCTGCCGGAATGGAAGATGGGCGCCTGCCTGCACCTGATGTCATCGGGACCTCATGATTATTTCATCGTGATCCTGTTTCCGCTGTTCATCGGAATTACGTTCTGGATTCAGCGGCAGCCGCAGTTTGACGGCAAGCGCTACTTCGTGATGGCGAACTGGTCGGTCACGGCCTGGCTGCTGTCGGTCGCGCTGGAGCTGTTCAGCGTGGAGCCGCATTGCAAGATTCTGGCGGGCACGCTCGCATATCCGGGTATCGGGCTGTTGCCGGCAAGCTGGTTTCTCTTCGTCTACCGCTACACCCAACACGAGACCGGGCCCATCCTTCCATGGCAATGGTGCGTGCTGATCGGTGTGCCCGCCTTTGCGACCTTGATCGCGATCACCAATCCCCTTCATCAACTTTTCTACGGCCCCGGTACGGCACCGGTCAGTTCCGTGCCGGGGTCACCGGTCAACTATGTTCACGGTCCGCTGTTTTACCTCCTCGCCGCAACGCTCTATGCTTTCATTCTGGCCAGCCTCGCATTGCTGGGCAATGCGGTCAGACAGTCAGCTGGCATTGCCCGCATGCTCTACGTGCTTCTGATCGCGATGACCGTACTGCCGACCTTTGGAAACATCGGCTATATCGTGTTCGGGCTGAACATCGCAGGCTTCGATCCGACGCCGTTCCTTTTTTCGTTCCTTCTGCTCGCCTATGCCGCGCTGATTTCGCTCAACAATTTCTTTCAAGTCTCGTCGATTGCCAAGGACATGGTGTTCGATACCCTACCCAACGCAGTGATCGTGGTCAGGCGTGACGGACAGCTGGTCGCCCATAACCGCGAGGCCGAGCGCATCTTTGGACCTGGCGCGAGGACCCTGCCAGTCGGCGGGCAGGTCGCCGAGCTGGACCCCTTGATGCAACGTGTCACCGCGCCGGAGCCGGTAACTGGGCCAACGGAGATGATGATCGGCGAGCGGGAGTTCGAGGTCTCCTCGACACCTCTCACCCAGACCATCCGCGCCGGTCGGCAGATCGTCATCGGCTATGCCTTCGTTTTTTTCGAAGTGACGGCCTACCGGCAAATCGAGCGCGAGCTCGCCCATGCGCTCAGCACCACCGACGCCCGGCTGGGCGAGCTTGCCCTGCAGAACCGCCGCATCTCGGACGAGGTCCGGACCGATCCTCTGACTGGACTGCTGAATCGCCGGAGCCTGAGCGACGCTTTTACCGCCATGTCCAGGACGGAAGAAGATACCATCTTCGCCGTGCTGATCGATATCGACCACTTCAAGAAGATAAATGACCGGCTTGGTCACGGTGTCGGCGACCAGGTTCTTGCCGCATTCGGAATCGGCCTGAAGAGGGCCTTTCGAAGCGAGGACAAACTGTATCGGCTTGGCGGTGAGGAATTCCTCGCTCTTCTGCCCAATATCGGGCTGCAGGAACTGCATGGCAGGATCGCCGGCCTGCGGCTGGAAATTGGCCAGATGGGCAGCCAGTTCCTGCCCGCTGACATGGATCTGCAATTCTCGGCCGGTATCGCCGTCATGCCGACGGATTCGCACGATCTGGCCGAGTTGCTGGATCTGGCCGACAAGCGGCTCTATTCGGCCAAAAACCGCGGTAGAAATCGAACAGTCGGTCCTCTGGCGGAGAAGCGGGTGTAATTCACTTGGGTCGGGCCATATTGCGCAGGGCCTGACGGTCAGCTGCATGATCATGCTGTCGGGCATGAGGTGCTGACGATCCTTTGGATCAACTTCCCCCTGCGACCGACCCTACCTCGGCGTGGTCGAGGGACGATCGGGGGTCAGGATCCTGCGGGGGGCAGGTCAACATCATGGCTGCATTTGGCCACATAACCGCCGTGTTGCGCCGCCACTTCTTGGAACCTGAGATCAGTAGAATTTTCTCCGGATTTTCATGATGATGTCGCAAGAACTGCTCTTCGCCGGATTGCATGCAGTTGGCCTGGTTGCGATATGCACCATGGCCTATGGCTGGTTTCAGCGCTTCGTGCCGCACCGGATTGTTCGCCAGCTTGCCATCGGAGGGCTGCTTGGGACAGGCGCGGCGCTGTCCATGACGCAGCCGTACATCATGATGGATGGCTATCAGGCTGACAGCAGGAACCTGTTTCTGGCCATTTCTGCCGCTTTCGGTGGCGCTCTGTCGACATTGGTATCCTTGACAATAGCCGGCCTGTTCAGGATCAGCATGAGCGGACATGGCGTGCTTGTCGGCGTGGCGACCATGACCATTGCCTGCATCTCGGCCGCAATCTGGACCCAGGCAACGCGCAGCAAGCGTCGGAGAAGCTGGGAGGCCTGGGTCATGCTTGGCGCGATCCTCAGCGCACCCTCGCTGGTCATCATGGCGGTCTTCGATCTGATGGACCCCTCTGTCGTCGCCGCTCGCATTGCGGCTGACATGATCGGTGCAGTCTTCTTCGGCAGGATGTTCGAGAGCGAGTTGCGCCGCGGCAATCGTGAAAGGCAGCTCAACCTTGAAGCCAGCACGGATCCCCTGACAGGTCTGCCGAATCGCCGGGCCTTGATGGACTATATTGATCACATCAGCCCGTCAGAGCGGGAAAGCATGGCGCTGCTGGTTGTAGACGCGGATCATTTCAAATCCATCAATGACCAGCATGGCCACGATGTCGGCGACGAGGTTCTTAAAATGATTGCCAGTTCACTGTCAGCATCCATCCGCCAAGGAGACTTCGCCGAAAGGTTTGGCGGCGAAGAGTTTGCAGTCTTGCTTCGGGTCGACCGGCCTGAAAACGGTTATGAAATGGCCGAGCGGCTTCGCAGGGAGCTGTCGGGTTTCCATGAAGTCTCCGGCAAGCGGATAAATGTGACTGTGAGCGTGGGCGGTGTATCCCTGCCACCGACAAAGTTCGACTTTCAGAAAGTGTTTCGCAAGGCGGATGCAGCCCTTTATGCGGCCAAACGTCTGGGACGAAACTGCGCGGTCTTTGTCTGATCCGCCTCCCGGCTGCGAAACAGGGCGGAAGTCGCTCCTGCCATGCATCGGACGCCAGAAAGCTGGCCCTCAAGACCGTCCTGATGACCCTGAAAAATTCTGGTTTCGATCAGCTCGCCTTTATTCGCCCTTCGTGGCCCGCAATCCGCGACGGGTTTCGTCGGTCGAAAGCTCGTTGTTGAGCTTCTCGAACTGGCGACGGGCCTCGGCACGGTTGCCGGCATTCAGCCAAGCATAGGCGCGCAACACCGCAAGATCGCGACGGATCCCGCCTGTCAGTTGCTCCAGCGCGTCGAAATAAGCGATCGCCTTCCTGTAATCCTTGCGTTTATAGGCGTTTACCCCGCGCTGATCCAGGATCTGCCGCTCGATATCCACCCGCTGCTTGCGCGTGAAATCGGTCGCGGCGGCGATACGAGAGGCGTCTTCCGTCATGCCCATCTTCAGATAGGCAAGCGCAATACCGTAAGCCGCATCGCGGCGCTGCTCACCGTTCAGCCCGGCCTTCAGCGCGGCCTGGAAGGTCGCAACGGCCTCCATCGGCTGATCAAGGTTGAAGGCGCACCAGCCGCGCTGGTACATCACGGATGCCGCCCGTGATCCGGCTGAGAGGGCGAGGCAGCGCGACCAGTCACCCGCATTGACCGCCGCCTGAAAACCGCCTCCCCCCCCGCCTCCGGATGGCGCCGGGGCGGCGCCGGCGGGTGGCGCGGCACTGGCCGTCGGAGCAGCAGGAGCGGGCGGTGCGTTGGGTTTCTTGCCGGCCTCGGGTGATGGGGTTGGCGCCTTTTCGGCGACGTCAGGGATCGTTGCGACTTGGCCCCGACCGGCCAGAAGTTTCTGGCGCAAGACCTCAAGTTGGGGTTCCATGGCCGGAATCCTTTGTCCGACCTGTGCGATCAGGGCGAGGATTTGCTCCTCACTCGCGACTGCATCCGCTTTCTCAAGCGTCGCGATCAGATCGGCAGGCGACGTGCAGGTGCCGGCCACGGCGGTATAGGTGCCAAGCGCATCCGCATCTCGTCCGGCCGCTGCCTGCGCCTCACCGATCCGCCAGGCATTGTTGATCCGGTCGCAGCGCAAAAGTCCGGGGACGGAGGAGGCCACGGAAATCGCCTGATTGAGGTTGCCCGCCGCGAGCGCGCTGTCGAAACGCGCCTGACCCTCGCCGGTTTCGAGCAGCGCGATCATCTCGGCGGGCGGCTCCCAAGCCGGAAATTCAGCCTGCGCAGCTGCGATCATGGCTCGTGCCGCGTTGAAATCCTGCGCCGCGATCAGGCGAAAGATCTCATCTATCTCGGTCGAAGGGCCAGTCATGGCAAGCCGGGCCAGATCCTCGGGTGGCTGCCAATAGGGATACTTCAGCTGCAGGCGGCGCATTTCTGCGTCGATCGCGGCCTGATCCTGCTGCTGCACGTAGAAATTCAACGCCAGCAGTTCCTCGGTCGGAGGTGCGGTATCCTGGGCAATGGCGGCCCCGGCACTGGCCATCAGCAAGCCGCATATCAGAAGGGAACGGATCATATCGGCACACATCTTGGGAAAGTGGAGGCCTGGGCGACCAACGCCATCAGATGCAACGTGGCCGGGTAATAGGGCTGATCGGCAGTAAAGCCCGGCATCAGGGCGCCGACCTCGTTGGTGGTAACACAGTTCGCAAGTGCCGCAACCGCACCATAGCCGGGATGGGTACTGCGCTCGAATACGCCCTGCCCCGCTGGGTCAAAGACCGTGGGGGCACCACCCACATCCTCCGCCGCAGCCGTCATGTCGGCATAAGACCTGACCGCCGGGCTTTGCGCCTGACCGGACCAGAGCGCGAAGAGCGGCACCCGCACTGCCTCATACCCTGAGACGCCGGAGAAGGGCTGCGGCGCAGGGGCAATACCCGCCGCTGTCAGCATCACCCAGTCGGGAATCGGGCCCCGCGCGGCCAAATCCGCGATAAGCGCATTACCGTCGTCGGCCAGCCGCGAAAGTTCGGGCATGGCACATGCGCTGGCCAGCTCGTGCATCGCAAGGGGCATGTAATAGGAAGGATTTACCACGATCCCTTCGGGTCGGCGAAAACCACTTACCCCCGGCAGCAAGACTTGCCGTGACGACCCATCAGGCCAAGGGGCCGTGCAGCGCCGGACCAGATCGCGTGTAATTTGTTCGGCCCGCGCAGTTTTGGCCTCTGCCTCGCCCTGCGCGGCCGAAAGGATCAGTCCCCAAGCGTAGAAGAGATCTCCATCGCTGGCATTGTTGCGGTCCGGAATACGGGGTGTCCTGTCCGGAAGCCAGCGCCAGGCAAGCAGCGCATCCTCGCGGACCGCGAGATTGGTCTCTGTCCAGTCGATGATCCGCGATACGGCCTCACCATCGCCAAAAAGCGCGGCGAGGGCCAGACCATAGCCCTGCCCCTCGGAATGGCTGGCGTTGCCCTGAAAGCCGTCCACCACCCGGCCCTCGGGGGCGAGGCAAAGCGTTTTCCAGGCCTGCCAGCTTTGTTGAAGCGGGTGATCCGCGCCAAAGGGCGCGGCCAGACCGCCGGTCTGTGACGATGCCGGCCCGCACAGCATTGGCGCGGCCAAGGCAGCACCAAGGAACGACCTGCGGTTCATAGTCCCATTCCTTTTCTGCGGCTCAGAAGCACATAGAGCAATGCAGGCACCGCCGAGACCAAGGCCAGCCCCAGCATCGCGAGGGTGAACAGCAGCGGCGACCAGGAGGCGTAATTCCCAAGCGCCGTGCGCAGCTCGCCTGCATCGGGCGTGACCAGAAGGCGTGGCGGACGGATCGGGTTCCAGATTTGCCAGCTGCCGTCGGCTTGCAAAAGTGCGGCCTCGCCCTGCGCCAGAGAATCCTCGCGCAGCCGGTTCAGCGCGCTGCCAACCTCCGCGGCCGAAACGCCCGGTCCAAGCATCAGCCACAGCTCGCCACTTTGCTCAAACTCCGGCCGCAGCAACAAGGCCTGGCCGCTGCGCCCTTCCAACCAGGCCGGCAGGCTTTGCGCAGTTCCTACGAATGCACTGTCCCGCAGCGCCCGAAGCTCGCCCTCCAGATAGCTGCGTGGTGACAAGTTCTCCCAAAGGTCACTTACAAACTCGGAAGCCGCGCTTGGTTCCTCAACCGGCAGGGGTTCTTCGGCTTCATCGGTCAAACTGAATGTCGGCGCCGCCGGCGTTGGCGTCGCTGTGACAGTGGCCGCCGCGGTATCCGGTTCAGGGGCGCGCGGGAAAAGCACGCGCTGAACGGCAGTCAGCGAAAGTCCGGTTTCTTCAAACGGAACCAGCCCGAAATCACCAAGGCCCACGACCTGCAGCCGGACGAGCGTGGAAACCTCGGCTGCAGGGGCCAGTTCGGCCGCAATCTGCGTTGCCTCACTCTCCAGCTTGTCCCGCTCGACAGCATCTTCGGGGGCAACGACCCCCGCAGGATCAAGCCTGAGCAGTGCCGTAACAAGTCCCGGCAGCACCATGGAGGGCGATGGCGGAATGGTCAGACTGCTTTCATCAAGAACCACCAGCATATCGGCGCGCATGACCGGACAGGCCCCCTCGGGCGGGTTTCCGGGAACCATCATCTCGAAGGAAAGGGTATTCTGCCCCGGATGCAACAGGTTGGCGTTGAATCCGACTGGCAGGACCGGAAGAATCTCTCCGCCCTCTTCGTCCAGCGGCAAAAGGCGGATCGTCTCATCATTGACTTTGACGAGCAGGATCGCGCCCGACGGCAAGCCGCGCGCAAAGCCATAGGACAGGTCAAGGCGGGCCTTTTGGTTGGCCATCAAAAGCCAGTCCGTCGGCAGGGCGAAGGTGATATCACGGCGAAAATAGTGCGTGTTACCAATGACGTCGCCTGAGCGAAGCTCGGAGATCGGTGTTTTCACGCCGGGGCGGATCTCTGCCTCCGTCACCGGAGGGGCCGGGGGAAAGGCGGCAAGGAAAGGCGTCAGATCGGGCAAAGCATCATCCAGGTATTCGATTTGCAGCACCAGCCCGCGGCTTGCACCCTGCCGAACCCAGGCGCGCGGCGCGTCCGAGGAGATCAGGGCGATCGAGGCGATCGGATGCTGTCCCAAACCATAGAAAGACCCCTGGGCGACACGTGCGCCGGGACCAAGCACCCGGCTCAGCTGCTCTGAAACCCTTCGGACCAGCGCCGGATCCGTGGTTTCATCGGTCAGCAACAAGATGCTGCGGCCGCCGGATGTTTCGCTTCGGGCAGCGATCGCAAAGCCCGCAGCGTCGGGCTTCAGCGCCGCATCGGGAACTAAAACCCCGGTCTGGGTGAGGTCGATCTCGGTCCAGACGCCAAAACTTGCCTCCGGGCCGCAGAAGATGCGGTGCGGCTGCTTGAGATTCAGCGCAATGCGGTTTGAGCCCGCCAACAGCGCATCCGTCGGAACCTCAATCGAGGCAAAGTCGCCCAGCCTGTCAAGCGGCACCGCCACCGGCTCGGCATCATTCACCGTGATCTGCATCGAGGCCTGTTCGGGCAGGACATTGACGCTGGAACGCAGGGTCAGCTGCAGGGAATCCGGTGTCTCAGAAGCTGGCGGCAAATCAAGAACAAGCTCGACCTCGGCTGTTTCACCCGTCAGCCGCACGATGCCCGGCGCCGACAGGCTTGCTCCCATTAATACACCCTCAGGCAAACGCCTTGCGGGCAGCGAGCGTATCAGCCAGCCCGCACCGTCAACCGCGCTGCCTGCGCCGCGATCTCGCAAAACCGGGATCGCCGGGGGTTCGGCCGCGGGTTCAGGGCTGTCTGCCGGACCCTCCGCTTCGGGGATGGTCGCGGCAGGTGGTGGCAGCCGGATGAGCCCGCTATCGGGCTCGGACGGCAAAGGTTTCGATATGGGCCCAGTTTCCGGGGTAGGATCAGTCTCCGGCGTGGGCGCCGTATCGGCCATGTCCTCGGGAACGGGCAGTTCGATCACCGGCGCGTCGCTGTCCTGGGCCAAGGAAACACCCGCAACGCCGCACAAGGCGGTTGCCAGCAGCAGGGCGACCAAAATGCCTTGGCGGGGACAAAGCGCGGTCATTGCGGTTTCTCCGCGCCGATAAAGGCCTCAGGCGCCAGTCTGTCATTGGCCAGCCGATACTCTTCGGCATCGAAATCGGCGCTGAAGGTGATCAGATGGGCGGGCCTTGGGCTTTGCTTCTCATACAGCGCCGAACGGCGGCGGCGGGCCGGTTCGCGGACGAAATCTCCGATCGTTTTGGGAAAAGAGCTCAGCGTAAGCCACAGCACATAGAACAGCCCGGCCAAAAGCCCCTTGTGTCGGCGGCTGCGTTGCCGGATCTCCAGCCAGTTTTCGGACGAGCCAAACAACAGCTGCGCCACCGCTTCGCGCACGATCATCGGCTGTTCCGGCAAGTATTGCAGGCCAATGCCGATGCCATTTCCTGTCTCGTTGAAGACAGCGCGGACCAACGCGCGGACCTCGCGCTCCAGATGCGGTGCGTGGGGGAAACTCGGACGAAACACGACCTCATCCCCCTTCACCACCATCCGACTGCCCGGTTCCTGAGGCAGGCCCACCATCCGCATCCTGAGACCACTGGTTGAGGCGTCATAGACCTCGACCGGCAGCATTTTCTCGCCAGACCCTTCCCAACGGACAAAACCAGCCTCATGCATCGCCACACGGGGCGAACTGCGGCGTTGCTGCTTTTCCGAAACCGCCCGCAAGGAAAGCGAAACAAGCAGGAAGTTGATGATCGCCCAGGTGCCGACCACGGACAGCACCGAATGGTCACCCGGATAGGCGATCCAGCGCACCGTCAGCGCCACAACCCCCGCCAGCATCAGGAAGAAAAGCCCCACAAGCGGCCCGGAAACAGGCGAGATGTAATCCTCGACCAGGGTCTCATCCTTGGCGGTCACGTTGAATTTCGCGCCTCGCGGCCTCAGGATGGTGCGGATGATCGCACCGGCAAGATAGGGGGCCTGCGCGATCTCATAGACCTCGGATATCAGTGGCCATCTGTGGCGCGAGAAGACAGCGTTCTGCACCAGAAGGCTGACGGCCATATAGCTTAGCGTGTAGGCCATCGCTTCGCGGAAGGTGGTCACGAAGATTTCGATGCTGAAGAAAAGATAGGCCAGCGGCGCCAGTAGATAGGTCATCCTGACCAGGGGGAACAGCCAGAAGGCCATCGAGTTCAGGTAGCAAAGGCGCTGGAACGGTTTGAGCCCCGGGCGGAACAGCGGGTTCTTCAGCATGAACATCTGCATCATGCCCGAGGCCCAGCGACCACGTTGCTGAATAAACGAGGCGAACGTCTCGGGTTGCAGGCCAGCGATCATCGCCCGGTCAAGATAGATGCTGCGCCAGCCCTTGGAATGGATCTCCAGCGCGGTTTCGGCGTCTTCGGTGATGGTCTCACCGGCAAAGCCGCCCACGGAATCCAGCGCCTTGCGCCGCAAAAGGGCGGCGGAGCCACAGAAGAAGGCCCCACCCCACCGGTCAAGGCCGGGGTGGATCTTGCCGTAGAACATCTCGTTCTCGGGCGGGCATTTCAGATCAAGGTTCCGCTCGATCGGGTCCTTGTTGATAAAGAAGTGCGGGGTCTGGACGAGGAACAGCTTCGGGTCCTCGACGAAATATCCCACTGTCCGGGCCAGAAAATCGCGCGAGGGAACGTGGTCGGCATCGAACACCACCACCAGATCGCCGTTCAGCTTGGCCAGAGCCGCGCTCATGTTGCCGGCCTTGGCATGTTCGTTCTTTGCACGGGTGGAATAGACCACGCCCAGTTCCGCACAAAGCGCCTGCAATTCTGCGCGCCGGGCCTTCGACTTCGCCGCCAGTTCGGCATTGGGCGAGTTGCACCGCTGATCCGTGCCACCATCGTCGCACAGCACCACCGTTCGCAGGCGCGCCGGGTAGATCATGTTGCGCGCCGCCGACAAGGTCACAGCCAGCATCTCGGTCGGCTCGTTGTATGATGGTACAAGGATGTCGACCGAGGGCAGGTTCTCCGGCTCCACCCGCGGCGGCAGCGCGCGCTCGACCGGGTCCGCCGTGATGAAGGCGTTCAGGAAGAAGACGAGAATCGAATAGGTCTCGACCACCAGAAGCGCGATGGCGAGGATAAAAGAAGCGTTGAGCCCCGGGTCCGGCAGCGTCGACGTCACGCGCCAAATCCAGTACCGCAGCGCGATCACGCTCGCGACACTCATCATGCTGATGCGACAGATGATGTTCCCGGCGAAGGGCTTTAGAAGAAGCACAATCACGAGGGCGGCAATCCCAAACATGCCCTGCGCCGCATTCGATACCGGAATCGATGCCAGGACCATAACTGGAAGCATCGCAGTGAGCCAGAACAGCAGCAGCACGATGTTGCGAATACGGTCAGATGTCATGCGCGCCTTCTCTTCGCTGCGGTGGGATCCCCATTCGCATCCTGCCGACCTTAGTCCATTCCCGGCGCCGCAAGGGGCGACAACATGCGGGTCCCCCCACCGGTGCCTGTCCCTGCAAGCGCGCTATAACCGATTCCCGCGTCAAGGACGGGCGCCAGAGCCTCGGCCTCGGTGCCCGCAATGCAGTTGCGCAGCATCACATCCATCACGCGCGCATCCTGTGGCAGACTGCGCTCGGACACCGTCAGCCGTCTGACTGCAAAGACGCAGGTGACATTGCTGCCGACGATCTCTTGCGACCAGAAATAGGTGCCAAGACTGTCGTCGGCCGTGATCAGCTCTCCAGGCTCTATATCCTGAAAGGGTGCCGGCGCACCGCCGGTCCGGGTCATGAACTCTTCAAACCTGAACCTTCCTGCCGCCAGATGGCCTGATCGGGTGCGAAGAACGAGAATATTGTCGCCGGCGACCGGCACAGTGTTCTTCAGGCCAATGCGCTGCTCGGCACCGTTCACAAGCCCCCGCTGCATGACAAACGTCATGCCTGGCGGGTTGGCCCACGCATTTGATATTGAAACCGACTGGAACGTCTCACGGTCCTCGGCCTGCCTCTGCGTCAGTCCAAGGTCGTCCAGTTCATGTTCATATCCGCACCCGGCAAGCAGGGCGCATAGAATGGCCCCGGCGATCATGCTGCAACAACGGGGATAACCTGCTCTTTTCGTCATGCTTCCGTGCCGGATCAGGACATTGTGATGCTCTGGATCGCCCACGCAATCCGCAACCGCAAGATGAGCCGATTATACCGGATAATCAACGCTCCCGGAAAATATCTTCAAGCGGCCGTGGCATACCGACCTCATATCCCTGAACCCGCGAGACGCCCATCCCGGCCAGCGCGGCCAGTATCTCGGCGCTGCTGACATGTTCGGCTACGACCTCGATGTTCAGGCGACGCGAAAGCGACATGATCGAGCGAACGATTTCAGCCTCGATACTGCTTTCATCGACCACGTTGGGAACCAGCGCCCCGTCGATCTTGATACTGTTCACGTCGAAGGCCCTCAGGTAGCCATAGCCCGAAAGCCCCGCCCCGAAATCATCCAGCGCCACGCCCAGACCGAACGACCTTGCCGCCCGAACCGTCGCAATCGCCTGCGGCATGTCTGCGATTTTCGTTGTTTCGGTGATCTCAAGATGCAGGCGGGACGGCGCGATGCCCGAGGCGCTGATGGTTTCTTCCAGAAAGGCCCATGTCTCGGCCTGGCCAAGCGTCCGGCCCGACAGGTTCAGCGAAAGCGAGATCCAGGGGCGTTGGCGCAGCGCCTCACCATATCCAAGCAGCACCTTCCGGAACACCCAGCGATCCAGATATTCGATGAGCGCGCTGTTTTCCGCCAATGGCAGGAAACGTGAGGGCGGCTGCACGCTGCCGTCGCAAGCGGTCATCTGGATCAGGATCTCGTAATGGCGCGCTTCGGATCCGTCGGGTGCCGGACTGCGGATTTCCTGACCAAGGATCGTCAGCCTGTCGTCAGCCATCGCAGCGCGCAGATCGCACAGCAATCTCGCGCTTTGCAGCGCCGCCTCACTCTGCTGACCGCGGATGCACAGGCTTTTGAGACCGGCCGAGGCCGCGTTCGCGGCGGCAATCGCCGCGATGGCAAGGGCGGCGCTGTCCTGCCCCTCACCATCATTTCTATCGGTTTCGCGCCAGGCTATGCCCGCGAAGACTGTCACTGGTGATCCAGCGAAATGACTGTCATCGTTCAGCAAAGCCAGCGAACGCTCGATCAGGGCCAGACTTTCTGCCTGATCCGACTGCCGCAGCGTTGCGATGAAGCCGCGGACAACACGCCTTACTGCGACATTTCCAGCGCCAAACACCGACTGAAGCAGCGCATGGCGCGCATCGAGAAAACGCTCTGCTTCCTCGTCCCCGAGGGCGAGGGCCAGCTGATCCAAGTTGTCGAACCCAAAATAGCAAATGCCTGTCAGCGACAGATCCTGAGGCAGTACGTCGAAAACTGGCAAGGTCTGATGCCTCATGTAAGTTCATGTCCGGCGAACGTCCGGCAGATCACCCATGTTAATCAATGGCGCGCCGTGGTAAAGATGCTTCCATCGGCCTGAGATCCGAAGTTGAGGCCGGGCCGCGGACACATCCTTCAGCTACGCCATATTTACCCCCAAATTCAGGGTAAAGGATGGTCCATCATACCTTCGGTCCGAAACGGAAGAATGACCATGGAAGCAAGTCAAGTGCTCGCCGCTGAACTGGACCGCAGCCTGCCGAAATGGGAGAGCTTACCTTCCGAACTCCGCCGCGCGCTTGAACACCACTGCGAGAACCTTGCCGGTCTCGTGTCCTCGTTGCGGGCAGCGGGACGTGATCACGATGAAATCCGCGTCCTTGTCGGTGAGCTGCTGCGCAGCTACGAGGCAGATCTGGTCGCGGTCTTGGAGTCAGGACAATAAGTATAAAGCATATGTTCCATCTGAACGACGAACCGGCACGACTTGCAGCTCTTCGCCGTTATGAAGTCCTCGATACGAAGCCCGAAGTCGAGTTTGCCGAGATCGTCACTCTGGTGAAGTCCATCTTCAAAACCAAATATGCTGCGATCAACCTGATCGATGTTGACCGGCAGTGGATGAAGGCAGCCGCGGGGCTGGAGGTCTTCGAATGCGCCCGGGAAGATGCCTTTTGCGCCCATACGATCCGTGCCACCAGACCGCTCGCGGTCGAGGATGCCACCGTAGACCACCGCTTCATGAACAACCCGTTCGTGACGGGGGATGCCTCTATCCGCTCGTATCTCGGTGCGCCTCTGACCAGCCCCGATGGCTATAACATCGGCGCGATCTGCGTTTTCGACACCGAACCGCGCCAATACAGCGTTGCGGACGAAGCCGTACTGGCGAGTTTCGCCAAGGTTGTAATGTCGCAGCTGGAATTGCGGCTGATTGCGCGACAGGACAGCCTGACGGGCAGCCTGACCCGCCGCGCTTTCGTGGATCGCATGGACCGCCTGCTTGAAAAGCAACAGACGGCAACGTTGCTTCTGATCGATCTTGACCGCTTCAAATCGGTCAATGATACCTTCGGGCATCCGATTGGCGATCTTGTGCTCAAAAGCTTAGCTGCGACGGTTCAGGCCAGTCTGCGGCGAACGGATGCTTTCGGGCGCCTTGGAGGGGAGGAGTTCGCAGTCCTCTTGCCCACTACGGACGAGCAAGGTGCGCTGGCGTTTGCCGACCGCCTTCGCGCCGAGGTTGCGGCCCGCGCTTTGCCCGAAATTGCCGGCGGCAGTATCACTCTCAGCATCGGAATAGCTGGACACAGAGAGGGTGAAAGCCGCGATGGTTGGATGGCGCGGGCAGATGACGCGCTCTATGCGGCCAAGAAGAACGGGCGCAATCGCTGCGTTGTGGCAGCCTGACCTCTTCAGCGTAGCAGATCGCTGAACCGGATATCCAAGGAGATCTGTTCGTAATCCGCAATTGCTGCGGTGGATCGGCTTGACATCAGCCCCAGCCGTGCGGTGACGCCGGGGCGAAGCGCGACCGACAGACCAAGACCCTGGCTGCGGTCTTCGCGCGCAACGCCAAGGAACACGCCACCATCGGCGCGCTGGTACCAAAGATCGGCACGCCAGTCGCGGTCAAGTGCGATCCAAGAAAACCCGACATCAAGCCTTTGCCGCAGTACGGTCGCCCCGTCGACCGGCATCCCCAGCGTCAGGCCAAGATCGGTTACGCCTGCAGTGCCAATCCTTTCGAGGGAAAGGTGCACACGATCCTGCATTCCCCCAGTGGTTGAAACGCTGTCATAGCGAAGGCCCGCTTCCTGCACTCCGCCCGCCGCGGCGAAAACCTTCGACAACCCAAGTGAGAGGCGATGCGCATTCCCGGTATCCAGGTCGCGCCAACTGCGCGTTCCAAGTGCGCAGAGATCCAGAAACGTCCAGTCGCGCAGATGGTTGCGCGAGCACAGGCTGATCATCGCATCGGCGCGCCCGATTTCATGCCGGGGGGACCAGGCGAGTTCGGTGCCAGCTGAGAGCTCAATCACTCGGCCCTCATCCCAGGCGAGGCGGACCGTAGCGCCGACAGACCCGCCGAAGACCAGCCCCGCTTTCGCCCGGAAGGCAGGATCGGCCTCCAGCACGATGCCCCCGATCGACAAGCGGTCCTGCAACACCCCGCCGTTTATATTCCCGTCCCAACCAAAGATCGGTGCGAAACTCAGCCGTTTCAGGGTGATCTCCGGCCTGCCGGGCGTGACGCCATAGCCTTGGGCCAAGAGATCACGGCGCATGAACGCGGTTTCGCGTGCGCCAAGCCGGCCTGCCTCTAGCGCCGAGCCAAGTGCGCGGAGGCGCAGCCTCTCGGATTGTCCCAGAAAGGCATTCCGCTCCAGATCCGCCGGATCGGCCCAGGTCGGCAGCGCGGCCAGTGTCGCGGAAAGACACATGGCCAGCAGCGCCGATTTGACAGCTTTACGGAGACGCATTCGGATCGCGGCCGAAGTAGATCCCGTAGACCGACACGGTGTGATCCCCGTCCAGGTCGGTCAATGTGCCGCTGCCGGAGTAAAGGCCCGACGTGGTCATGTCGTGTTGGTTATCGGTGTACTCTGGCGTTCCGCCGACATTGCCGCGCAGCGAGCCTTGAATCTCGCCCTCAAGGGCCGGATCCAGGACCTGAATGGTGACATCACCGCCATAGGCGCCGGTCCGGATGTTGAACGGCAGGTCTACGCCGGTCAGCTCGACCCGCGTCTCGGACCCGTCCTGTACGCCGGTACGCATGTTGATCGACGCGGTCTGCGCGTCGAAATCGAGCACCAGATTCACCAATCCGTCTCTGTCATATCCCGACAGCAAAGCCTGATCGTCGATCGCGACCCAGGCGTAGCTTGCGCCGCGGAAGTAATATTTGCCCGAAGCCTCGATCAGCGTTCCGCCACGTTCATTGACGAATTCCGACTGGTCGGCGGTCAACCGCAGAAGCCGGGTCGCCTTGCCGTCTTCGTCCACCTCGGCAATCACCTCGATCGTCATCTTGGAGTCGTAGAGCGTGTCGCTGATGTCGATCATGCTGAGATAGCCGGCCGGCCCGCCCGCGGGTGAGTCGAACGCGTCCAGAACCGCCTGTTCCTGCGGGGTCACGGCGATCTTGGATCGGACGCGGTTTCGGCCGTTATGCGCGGTGGTGTATGTTTCGAACTCCGGAGTGACGACGTTTTCTCCCGGGGGCAATGCCGTGCCGCCGCCCCCGCCGCCACAGCCCGATATCATCACTGCCGCGACGAGACAGATCACGATGCGCTTCATGCTGCGGCTCCATATGCTTCTTGCGCGGCTTTCCAGAAAGCCAATCTCCTACTGATTGTGTCCGCGCGCAACTCCCCGGCCGAAGTTATCCGGCATAGGGGCCTTCTCGGCCCGGCACACGTTGAGGATTTAACCGCCTTCATTCAGGCGGGCTACCGGGCGATCACCATCGATGCCTGCGGCTTTGGCGACACATCGGCCAAGTGGGATGACTTTTCCGCTCGCGCCGTGGGCCGTGATGCAGTGGCGGTGCTGAGACACCTTCGCGCGGTGCAAGCGACCATTTTTGGCAACTAGTTTGCCGCAGGGTCAGCGCTTTGGGCCGCGCAGGATGCGCCCGAGATTGTGAATGGCGTGGTGCTCCTGGGGCCGATCGTGCGGGATCTGGAAGCTTCTCTGGCTCAGAAACTGTCGCTGCTGGTGGGTTTCGCGGGGCCGTGGCGCGTCGAGTTCTGGACGATGTACTGGGACAGCCTGTTCCCCACGCACAAACCGGCCGATCAGGCGCAGGTCATGGCCGCCATCACTCAGAACCTGCGCGAACCGGGCCGCATGGATGCGCTGCGGGCGATGCTCGCGCTGTCCAAGGCCGAAACGGAGGCCATCCTTGACAAGACCCGCGTGCCGTCGCTGGTCGTCATGGGCACCAACGATCCGTAATTTGCCGATGCGATGGAAGAGGCGAGGATGCTGGCCGGCAAGCTGAATGCCGAGACGATGATCGTAGACGGTGCCGGGCACTACCCCCATACCGAGATGCCCGAGCTTGTCGCGCCACGCATCCTGTCGTTTCTTGAGGGTCTGCGAGCCGCCAGCAAACTGCCGGAAGCCCCAGTCATTAAGGTCCACAGCCATGAGCATCGTCATCGCCAACACCATCCAGATCGACTCTACACCGCAATAGGTCTGGGAGGTGCTGTCCGACTTTCCGACCTTTGGGGATGGAACAATTTCTCCCAATTCGACGGGGTGGCCCAGGTCGGAACCCGGCTGGAGCTGAAGATGGCCGGCAAGTTCTTTGGGTCCACGGTCTCAGCGGCCAGCCAGCAGGCCAGGCTGGAATGGGCCGCCACGCTGTTCCGCTCAGGCCAGTTCTGCAGTCGTCATATCTCAGTGCTGACTGCCAATCCCGATGTAACCACGCATCTGGACAATGTCGAAACCTTTTTGGGCGCGCTCGTCTGGCCGTTTAAGGGCCAGTTCAAACAGGGCAAGAAGGGTCGCGACAAAGGCTATGACGGATTCAAAGCGGCCCTGAAAGCCAGTGTCGAATGCAGATTCGCTGCTGCATTTCGAGTTTGAGCGCATGGATCCGTCGACACCCCCTGCTGCGCGGGACGACTGACCAACCCGAACTGGAGTGAACCCCTCGGGCTGGACCATAGGGGTGCCATCTGAGCTAAGCCGCCTTTTGGGCGAATAGGGTTTCGAATTCCTCGGGGGTTCGGTAGCCGAGGGCGGAGTGCAGTCTCTTCGAGTTGTAAACCTGCTCGATGAATTTGGGCAAGCGGGCCGCGACGTCGGCGAAGGTTTCGTATCCGGCCCTGTAGACTTCCTCGACCTTCAGCGTCTTCATGAAGCTTTCGGCCTGTGCGTTGTGATAGGGGTTTCCGACGCTGCTCATGGAACCGCGCAGACCTGCGGCCTGAAGAGCATCGCGATAGGTTTGAGATGCGTATTGGCAACCCCTATCCGTATGATGGAGACAGCCTTCGGGAGGGTTTCGGTTGGCCACGGCCGAGTGCAGAGCCGCAAGTGCCAAGGGCGTGTCGAGACGCTGCGACAGCGCATAACCGACAACTTTGCGGCTGCAGGCATCCAGAATGACCGCCAGATAGCAGAACCCTGTCGCAACGCGGATGTAGGTGAAGTCTGCGACCCAAACCCTGTCCGGGTGATCAGGGATGATGTTGCCGTAAAGGTTCGGGAATATTGGGGAATCGTGCCTGCTGTCCGTCGTTCTGACAAAGCGCCTGCGGGGTTTGATGCCAAGTCCCGCCTCCCGCATCACCCGTGCTATCCTCTTGTGATTGACTACAAACCCGTGGCGACGAAGCTCATGGGTCACGCGGCGGTAGCCGTAGCATGGCAGTTCATCCTGGATGTCTTCGATGATGGCCGTGAGTTCAGCGTCTGTAAGCCCTTCGGCCTTGGCGGCGGGGCGGTAATAATAGGTGCTGCGAGGCAGGTTCATGGCTTTGCACCCCCGCCTGATGGAGCAGGTGCGGGGCCGCTGATCACGAAGGACTTCTCGCTGTTGTTGGCGGTCGGCATCCGCGGTGTTTTTTTGGCAAGATCCAGCTCCATCGTGAGCTGGCCCACCTTGCGCTCGAGGGCTGCGATGCGGGCCTCGTATTCGGCGATGACGCTGGCTTCGGCCTCCTCGTCCGTCAGCTCGCCACGGTCGAACTGGGTCAGCCAAAGCTGGATGAGGTTGGCAGAGATGTTATGGCTGCGTTGCGCATCGCGTCGCCCGATGACGCCGGCCCGGATATCTTGGCAGAGCTGCAGCTTGAATGCGGTCGAATGTCGACGGTAGGGACCTCGTGATGTCATGAGCCTTCTCCAAACAAGGCCCGTTCAGCGTATCAGATCTTCAGGCTCCTGTGGTCCAGCCCGAGGGGTTCACTCCAACCGAAGATCAAACCGCCCTGCCCCAAGTTCAGGAGCTGCGCTCCGCAGGCTGCGTGGAAATAGTGGAGGAACAAGCATCTGGCGGCAGTCGCACGCGGCCAGTTCTGGCGCGCGTGCTGGATCAGCTGCGCATCGGCGATACGCTCGTCGTGGTTCGGATCGACCGCCTTGCCCGCTCGCTTTCTCACCTCTTGGAAATCATCGAGCGGCTGGAGGCGAAAGGCGCACATTTCCGGTCCTTGCAGGATCCAATCGACACGGCGTCGCCTCAGGGCAAGTTCACCTTGCAGGTTCTGGGCGCAGCCGCCGAGTTTGAACGGGCCTTGATACGCGAGCGCACCAAGGCCGGGTTGCGATCTGCCAAGGCAGAAGGGCGGGTTGGCGGCAACCCAGGCCTAAAGGCTGGCGACCCCGTGGCAATCCGCAAGGCAAGGGCCGCGCGAGTGGAAAGCCATTTCCATAAACTGAACGCCAATGCCGACCAATGGGTGCCGGAGGTGCGCCGTCTGAGACCGGGCCTGCCATGGGAAGACGTGCTGCGCATCGTCAATTCAGGTCTGCCGAGCGAGGCGCAGCCTTGGTCCCTGCCCCGCCTGATCCGTGCTGCCAAAACCTTCGTCCGCGAAGGCCTGCTGCCAGACACTGTCCTTTCCCGTGCCACCGCATCCGACAAAGATGATCGCCTGCCCGCCATCGTCGCGGGCATCAAAGGCGCAGATCCCAAGATGACTCTTCAAGCCATCTGCGACCGGCTAGAGACCATGCGCGAACGGACACCTAGGGGCCGCAGCAAGTGGGAGCCGTCATCGGTCAAGATGATCTTGGAGCGGGCGAAGAAGTTGAGACTGTTGTAGTAGGTAACGCTTTTCGGTGCCCAATAGGCCAAAAGGCATTCTACCGACGGGCTCAGACGAAGAATCGATTGCGATGCTCACGCGAACACGATTGCCGTGGTCAGGTCTGCTACAGCGTTACTGAGCCTGGTCAGAGATTTTCCAAGCATCACGCTTGGGCTCAAGGGCGTCGGGTCCTGTGGATAAGTCTCGCGACATTTTCTGTAATCTTTACAATACACTACACCCAATCTTTAACAGGTCACTTTAGCCTTTTCGCATCATATGGTGCCATGGTCCGCAGAAAGCACAAGATAGCTGCACAAGATTTGCCTTGAGTTTCTTCCCGACGGGCGTCATATCTGTAACGCGAAAACTAAGAAAACGACGTCCACTGCGTTCCTGCTGGCACCGATCGACTGCAGATCACGGGTAACGCTTAAGAGATGTCTCGAGACAGGCGAATTATGATGCACCAAGTGTTGCATGACAAGCTCAAGGCAGACGCAGAGCGGCTTTCTGAAGCCCTTGAACATATGTCGAAGCTTTTTCTGGCACCGAAGGAAGAAAAGACACTCCGCGCCTTCACAAGCGCAGAAGTCGGAGAGTTGTTGCGGGTGAGCGACGGCTATCTGCGCAAGGCGCATTTCGACGGCAGAATTCCAGAAGTCGAACAGGGACCGGGTAACAAGCGCCTTTATTCCGCCGAGAACATTCTCCAGATCCGCAACATTCTGGCTCAGAATGCAAAGGATCCGTTTCAGTTCCTTCCCGGTCGGCGACAAGGTGACAAGCTTCAGATCTGGTCAACCGTCAACTTCAAGGGCGGATCCAGCAAAACTACGACCACCGTGACTCTCGGGATGAGACTGGCCCTGCGTGGATACCGTGTGTGTCTGGTCGATGCAGACCCTCAGGCCTCACTGACGACCTTCTTTGGATACCAGCCAGAGATCGACTTCCGTCACGGCGGCACGCTGTATGATGCAATTCGCTACAACGATGGCGAAACGTCCCGGGTGCCTATCGTGGAAGTTTTGCGCAAGACCTACTTCCCGAACCTCGATCTAGTGCCCGGCGGGATCATGCTATCGGAATTCGAAACCGAAACTCCAACCGCGCTGAGCCGTGGCGAACAACCTGTCTTCTTCAATCGGATCCGCGACTCGCTACGACAGGTTGAAGACGATTATGACATCGTTTTAATCGACTGCCCGCCTCAGCTTGGCTATCTGACGATGGCGGCGGTCTGTGCATCGACGTCGCTTCTCATGACCATCATCCCTGAGCGTGTCGACCTGGCCTCGGCCAGCCAGTTCCTGACGATGGCGTCGGGCGTGTTGGAAGTCCTGTACTCGAACGGTGGCATCGGCGCGTATGACAATTTCGCCTACCTCCTGACGCGCTTCGACACCGCTATCAGCACGCAGCAGGACTTGTCTGAATGGCTCAGGCAATTGCTAGGCGACAGTGTGATCAAGACGCCCTTCGTGAAGTCTTCGGCGGTTAGCGAGGCCGGCCTTTCGCAGAAGACAATCTTCGAAGTGGACCTCGCTACGACCAAGAACCGAAAGACTTATGAGCGAGCCCTAGAGTCGGTGATGAGCTTTTCAAATGACATTGAAAAGATGATCCAGTCAGCATGGGGTCGAGGGGGCACAAATGAAGCGTGATCTTCTTGCCAAGAGCCTAGCACAAATGGGCTCAAAGCCTTTGATTGCTGCCGAGGCCGGGTCGAAGGTGGACGAAAGCTCGCCTCGTTCCCTGAAGAGCATGTCAGACGTCCTTTCTCAGGTCTCGGCACAGGCAGCCCAGGACGTGGATGTCAATGAGATCGGCGATTCTGAAATCGCGGATCGTTTTGACGTATCAGAAGGGCTCGATGATCTGATCGAGTCCATCAGGACATCAGGACAACAGCTCCCTGCCCTGCTCCGCTACCGCCGCGGCCCTGGCCCTCGCTATGAGGTAGTTTACGGACGCCGCAGAATTGCCGCGTGCCGAGTGCTTGGGATCAAGGTCAAGGCTTATGTCAAGGAAATGGACCACCGCGAGGCGCTTGTCTCGCAGGCCCTGGAAAACTCTGCGCGCCTAGAGCGCAGCTTCATCGAACAAGCCATCTTCGCCACCAAGCTGGAGGACCAGGGCTTCACCCGGGCCGAGATCGGCGATGTGCTAGCTGTCGACAAGGGAACGCTAAGCAAGCTGATTGGCGTTGCCCGAGACGTGCCCGACGCAGTGATCTACAAAATTGGTGCCGCGCATGAAGCAGGCCGTCGCCCATGGTTGGAACTGCGTCGTCTGGTCAAAACCGAAAACGCCCCTTCAGACAGTTCTGTCCTCTTGCTTGTTCCTGAAGAAGGCACCGCGGCCGAGAAGCTCAGCGCTGTCATCGATGCGCTGCAGAAGGTTGCGGATGCACAGCAGAACGCATCGGAGTCTGCCGCTAAGGGACCCTCCCCTGCCCCGCTCAACAAGATGCCCGCAACTTCGGTGGCTTTCAGGTCCAAAGGCCAGCGTCTTTTGATCGAGGTTTCCGACAAAAAGGAGCGAGGGTTCATCAACTTCGTGGAGACGCAGCTTGAGCGCCTCTACAAGGAGTGGAAAGAAAAATCATGACGCCGAAACGGTTAAGTGATTGATTTTTATAGGGTTGGCCATGGTCAACCCTGATCAAACAGGCAAGAAACAATCAAAAAGGAGGCAGACGTAGCGCAAAAAGAAACCCCCCGAAGGCGGTGAAGCACTCCAGAGGGTCCCGATTTACTCGCAATCTATTGGTACCCAAAAAATCGAATCACTGCAACACCGATTTCGGTGACCGGTATCCTTTTGCTGTCTGAAAACAGATGGAACAAAAAGCAGTCACGACCATCGAGGTCGAGGCACAGTTGGGTTGTGCGCCTTCAATCTTCGATTCTTTCGCCGGTATTGGCACGATCGAACACCAGCCACACTTCGTACCTGTAACGCGGCGCGCGCTTATGGCGGCGGTCAACACCGCAAGTCGCGCACTGAGCCTGCGGCCGTCTTCAGTCGTTGTGCTTGACGCACTCTTGAGCTGCCTTCCCTGCAACGATCCGAAAACCGGGAATGACAGCACAATCACGCCACTCACCCTGCTGACCGTGTTCGCTTGCAACGACACTTTATGTTTTCGCGCGAAAGGCATAACGGACAGGCAACTTCGGCGGCACCTTGAGAAACTTGAAGCTGCGAAGCTGATCCAACGGCGTGACAGCTCCAACGGCAAACGATTCCCAATTATGCGCAACGGTAAAGTCATCGGCGCGTTTGGCATCGACTTGTCGCCCCTGCTCGTACGGTCTGGTGAAATCCTTGCACTGTCTCAGAAACATCGTCAGGAAGCCGACGAACTTCGAGGCATGAAAGCCTACATCCAAAAACTGCGCGGTGAATGCCTCTCCCTTTGCCTGCAAGGCGAGGCCTTAGAGTTCGTCGAAGCTGCCCGCAACTTTATGCGTCGAACCGGAGTAACTGTACTTCAGGCAAGCAGCGTCATCAGCAGACTTAAATGCATCCTGCAGAGTAAGGTCGTCGCTCCAAGCGTACCGCATTTTGAAGAGTTGGCCACGGCCAACGATCCGGAACACGAACAACGCCAAGAGCAAGCACCGTCTTCTAACTCGAACAAAACGACCGCCTCAGACGGACAAAATGTCCGGCACAAAGAGACTCAAAAATCATATACAAAAAAAGCCTTACCGCGCTCGATGACAGAGCTGTGGGCTTGCTTGACCGAAATCCCGGCCTTTTATCCAGACCACCCCACCACAGAACACGGCCTCCTACAGCTGCTATTTGAGTTTGGTAAGATGTTGAGAGTAGACAGCGCTCTGCTGGGTAGGGCGGTATCTTTGCTTGGCCTGGCAGAGACGATTCAGGTGGCAGATCAGATGGCCTGCAAGATCGACCAAGTCAAAAGCCCTGATAGCTACCTTTTGAGGATCCTAGCCGGTTGCACCAAGACAAAAGTTGGCCATGGCCAACTTTGCGTTGGTACATAGATTACCAACCTAAAACGCGCCGCCCTGTCGGTCTGGCGCGCTGTCGTTGCCACCTATGTCCAGTAGGGAAGTGAGAGAATGGTTGGTTTGAGGGTGATGGGAAGTGAGATCGGGAGAGTGGCTCCCGGCGCCCGTCGTGGAGAAGACCTGATGGCCCAAGCTGCCCAGAAGATCACCCTGTCGTCCTCACGGGACATCCCCTTTGACAAGCTGGTGCTGAGCCAGTCCAACGTCCGGCGCATCAAAGCCGGTGTGTCGGTTGAAGAGTTGGCCGAGGACATCGCCCGCCGCGGTTTGTTGCAAGGCCTGAGCGTGCGGCCAGTGCTGGATGCAGATGGCGTTGAGACCGGCAAGTTCGAGATCCCGGCTGGCGGTCGGCGGTTCCAGGCGCTGTCGCTGCTGGTGAAGCAGAAACGATTGGCGAAGACGGCGCCTGTGCCTTGTGTGTTGCGTGATGTGACATCAGATATTCTGGCCGAGGACGACTCGTTGGCTGAGAACATGCAGCGCGTTGCCTTGCACCCGCTCGATCAGTTCCGCGCTTTTGTTGCTTTGAAAGAGAAGGGTCAGGGTGAGGAGGCTATCGCGGCGGCCTTCTTCGTGACGCCGCAGATCGTGAAGCAGCGGCTGAAGCTCGCATCCGTGGCCCCTGCCCTACTCGAGGTCTATGCCGAGGATGGCATGACGCTGGAACAGCTGATGGCCTTCACGGTGAACCCGGATCACGCGCGTCAGGTGCAGGTCTGGGACGCTGTGAAGGCTTCGTGGAACAAGGAGCCTTATTCGATCCGTCGCATGTTGACGGAAACCTCTGTGCGGGCTTCGGATCGGCGCGCGGTCTTTGTCGGTATTGATGCCTATGAGGCAGCGGGTGGAGTCGTCCTGCGCGACCTCTTCCAAGGTGATGATGGCGGCTGGCTGGAGGACCCTGCCCTGCTCGACCGTTTGGTCGCGGACAAGCTGCAAGCAGAGGCGCAGGCAATTGCTGCTGAGGGTTGGAAATGGATAGAGGTGTCAACCGATCTGCCCTACGGCTATAGCCACGGTCTGCGGCGTCTGGTTGGTGAACCGACGTCGCTCAGCGCGGATGAAGCTGCAGAGCACGCTAAGTCGCTCACTGAGTATCGCGCACTTGAAGAAGAACACTCTGGTCAGGACGAATACCCCGAGGAGATCGACACCCGGCTTGGCGAGTTGGAAGCTGCCATGGAAGCCTTTGAGCAGCGTCCGCTGATCTTTGATGCAGCAGAAGTTGGTCGCGCCGGCGTATTCATGACGCTGGATCGGGATGGCAACTTTGCTGTCTATCGCGGCTATGTCCGGCCGGAGGACGAGCTTCGCGAAGAGACCGTGGCCAACTTCGGCGATGAGCTGGGTGGGGCAGGGCAGGGGGTTGATGTCGGTGTCTCCGGCTATCAGCTTCCCTGTGGTCCGTCTGCGGCCACCGTCATCACTTCTAGGGGGCAGCCGTTCAGTGCCGGTCTTCCAGACGATGAGGATGATGGCGCGTTGAAGCCTTTGCCTGAGCGTCTGGTCATGGAGTTGACCGCCCATCGCACCCTTGCGTTGCGGGAGGCGATTGGGCGTTCGCCCGAGGTCGCCCTGACGCTGCTGCTGATGAAGCTGGTCAATGACACTTTCCGCAGTTCCGGGGCTTCGGGCAGTTGCCTCGAGGCTTCTGTGCGCACGGTCCACATGTCGGTTCAGGCGTCTGATCTGAAGGACAGTCCGGTGGCCAAGGCAGTGGACGATCGTCATTCTGCCTGGGAGGCCGATCTGCCGCTTGGCGACGATGCCGTGCTCTGGGATTATCTCTCGGCCCTCGATCAGGCCAGCCGTCTGGCTCTGCTGGCGCATTGCCTGAGCTTCGGGATCAACGCGGTGCATGAGAAGGTGAACCCTTACGGTGCGGGCATCTCGGCCAGCGGGTTGACCCGCCGCATGACGCAGTCTGAGATCGTAGCCCAAGCAATCGATCTCGACATGGTCGCGGCAGGCTGGGAGCCGACCGCGGACAACTATCTGAACCGGGTTCCCAAGGCGCGTATCCTTGAGGCCGTACGTGAGGCGAAGGGAGAGGGCACCGCGCAGTTGCTAGACCATCTGAAGAAGGGTGAGATGGCAACGGAAGCCGAGCGCTTGCTCAAGGGCAGCGGTTGGTTGCCGGAGGTTCTGCGGCGCGCTGATCTTGCCGCTCTGGACGGGGATGCCGCGGCAGAAGGGCAGGGGGATTTGAGCGAAGAAGCCTTGGGCGCTGCTGACATTGACGCTGAAATCGACTTGCCAGCCTTCCTGACGGTCGATTTGCCCGTGGCAAGCACCGCGATGATGGCTGCGGAGTGATCTGAGCCCCCGAGGGCGGGGAAACCCGCCCTTTTTCAACACAAAAGACAACAATATCAATATGATGGGTGCGAATGCTCGCATTCAAGATGAGGAATCATGTCCGCAAACACAATCATCGACCAAGCGCCTTTGGGCGCGCTCATTCGTTACACCGACGGCAGTCCAAAGCCGCCTGCGCGCTTCACCAAAAAGTTGGCAGCCTGGGAACGGTCCAACGGTGTTGGCCGCCTGGTGAAGAAAGAGCCGCCGCGACCCTTTCCGACATGGACGGCTCCAGCGTCCTTTACGCTGCATGAGGGGAACTTCTCCTCGGACGGGGTCATCCTCGTTACCATCATGCGCAGCCATTCGGCGGATAGCCGGTTGGTCTTCGAAGTCATCGAGGAGCCAAAGGTGGGGCAGGTCCGCGTGCTTCTGGACTTCGGTGGCAACACTGAGCTGCTGCATCTGGCGGTATCGGTCAATGCGGCGGAGCTTTGGATAGCCAAGGAGGGCTATCGCAACGCGCGGTTCGAGATGGTCGGAGCTGAGGACGACGATGGGGCAGGGGAGGCGGCTATCGCCGCCTGAGGGGATTAATTTCTGGCTCGGCCACTGCCGTCTTGCGGTTTGGTCGAGCCTCTCTCGACAGATAGGCGCCATTGGCATATATTGCCAATCAAATGGAGATCACGGCATGGCCACCCGCAACGTTGTTCTGACCGAACCCCAGTCAAAGCTTATCGACGATCTGGTTGCCTCGGGCCGCTACCAGAACGCCTCCGAGGCGCTGCGGGCCGGTTTGCGCTTGCTGGAGCGCGAAGAGGCCGAGTTCCGTGACCTGCGCTCACGGCTGACACGTGGCGTGCTTGAAGTCCGGGAGGGGGCTTTCGCGCGTGGATCGGGTGAAGAAGCAATCCGGCGGGTCTTTGCAGCGGCGCAAAAGTCCGCATCCTGATGCCAAAACCATGGGTGTTGACGCGGCAAGCAGAGGCCGCACTGAAAGATATCGCGGTCTGGACTGTTGAAACTTTTGGCAGGCGGCAGGCGGACGCTTACGCTGAAGACCTCATCGAAAAGTGCCAGGCACTGGCGGACGGTGCTGCACCTTCCAAAGACTGCCGTCGACTGGTTGATCCTGCGCTGCCCGAAAACCTACGTTATGCCCGCTCCGGACAGCACTATGTGGTCTTTATTGCCGCGCCAGACCGGATGATCGTCGTTGACTTCCTGCATGTCAGGATGGACCTGCCCGCTCGGCTTGCCGCCTTGGGCGAAGGCGACAGCGGCGAATAGCCAACTCTCAATTTCAAAACGCACGGTAGAGGGCACAGAAGGCGGACATCGCCGCCCGAGCCTTCTCAGAGACCAAGGGGGCCCGCCGCACGCGGGCCTCTCATCCAGCACCAACCTGTCCCGCGCATCTGCGCGGGGCACCAAAGGCTCCATCCCCAGTAAGGCCTCGGTCAACCAAAAGCATGTCTGCAAGGCTGGCGGGGTGAACATCGGCGGGACAATTCGGCTCCTTAGCGTCAAGGCACCATCCCCCGCTTGCCAGTCCCTTCCTTGGCCCAAAGCCGGTATTCGAGATCAAGCCACAAGGGCTCGGACTACGGGCAAGCCCGTGCCGCCGGCCGGATTCGGGGCAAGCCCGAACGCACCCGGTGATGTCAGCCCGTCTTTGGTCCTGCGGGTTCCTGTCAGCGCGGGGGATGGTCCCTCGCCTCCCAGCAGGAGCCAAAACAGATGTCCCGCAAAGATGCACACGCCTTCGCCGCCTCCCTCGCCGCCACGCTCATGGTTTCGATCGTCGTCTTCCAGGCAGGGGATGGAACCTTTGGTGCCGTCCCCGCCGATGAAATCGACGGCGACGAGGTTCAGGTGCTTGTTGAGATCGACCCGTGGGCGTAATGCCCACGGTCTTCAAGAAGGCCCCGGCACGGCGCGAACGCGCCTCCGGGCCTTTCGCCTGTCTCTCCTCAAGAGCCTGACAGGCACAAGGCGCCGACGGCGTGTCGGCATCCGGAAATCCAAAGAAGGCGGTGGCAGGAAACTGAAGCAGTTAGGGCAGGGGCGCTTTCTCATGTTAGGAGAATTACGATTTGTAAACATGACCGAGGCGACATGTTCACAAAAGTGGATTTCTATAACACGAACGTCCTACTGCTCGGTCACGCACAGGCGGTCAGGTGACTGCCAGGTCCTCGGGCGATTTGCCTGCGTCAAGGGCTGCAACAAACCACAGCGGTTTGCGCCCCCGGCCTGACCAGGTGAGGGCCGCGTTTTCTGGATGGCGGTATTTCGCGGCGGCAGGCGCACGGCTGGGTTTCACCTCGGTGCCGATCAGGTCGGCAAGAGAATAGCCCATCTCTTTGGCAATGATCTCGAGCTTGCTGCGGGCTTCGCTTTTCTGCCGGTCCTCAAATGTGGAAATGGCCTTGGTCAGATCCTTCTGCAGGCTTTTGAGCTCCTTGAGTGACATTGCCTCGATGTTGAATTCAGTCATGAGTGCCTCGTGTCCAAAATGATGCCCTTGGGATAGCCGTCACGGCGCGGGCTCGCAACTCCGATCGGGCTGGTTCGCGAATGGCAAGCAAAAGGGCTCTGAGGTGATCAGCCGCAATCGGGGTAAGGACTTCGGGCTTACCGTCTTATCAGGGCGAGGAAAGACATGTTCTGCATGAGCCCCCGATCACTCTGTCCCCGGTGCCATCCCTTCGACTGACAATCCCCTAAGCCTGTTCGGCCTCTGGCACGCAACCCCGCGTCAGTCCGGGCCGTGTTGGCTAGCGTTTCTTTGGAAACGCGGCACCTGCCCGCTCCACCCGGCCCTCTGGAGGTTTCCGGTCGCCGTTCCGTCTCCCGTGCACGCCTCAGCCGACAGGCTTTTTCCGGGTCTTGTCGAAGGGACGGTCCCAGGGACAGGAAAAACAGGAGCTTACCATGCAGAACATCGTCATCCTCGCCGGCAACATCGGTCAAAAGCCCGAAGTGCGCTCGACCCAAAGCGGCACCAAGATCACCAACTTCACCCTCGCCACCTCGCGGCCGCGCCTCTCGGAAGGTCGCGTGATGCGCGACGAGAACGGCTACCGGGTCATGGACACCGAATGGCACCGCATCACCTGCTTCAACGGTCTCGGCAAGACCGTCGCAGAGCACTGCGAAAAAGGCATGAAGGTCCTCGTCCACGGCCGCATCCACTACACGAAGTGGACCGACGCAACCGGTACCGACCGCTACGGCTGCGAGATCATCGCCGAGAAGGTCGACTTTCTGAGCCGTCCGAAGTCGGCTGAGAACGAAAACCCCGAGCTGGTCGACCGCGACGACGAAATCCCGTTCTGAGGAACGAGGTCTCCCCCTTGGGCCCGGCGGGGCAACCCGCCGGGTTCGACTTTCCCGAGACGAATGCGGGAAAGACCATAGGGCGTTTCACCAGAAACGGTGGCAGTGACCCTCCGCCATCATGACGGCCGCAAGATCGCGGCCATTGGTCAGCCGACAGCTGCCAATCTTGCGGTCATAGCTGGACCGCCCATTCAGATGGCAGGTCAGGGTCTCTCCAGAAGTCAGACTGCGCATCCGTGCTGTGGCGCGCTGACCTTCCTGCGTATCCCTTTCAGCGCAATCGAGAGAACCGAAGCGGATGGGTACGCCTTCCACCTCGATCGTGTCGCCGTCCCGCACATGGCTGACCCGTCCTTCTATAGTTCGCAGGCTGGTCGCTCCGACGACGGGGCCGAGATATTCCGGAAAGCGCTCCGTTGCCTCAAACACCCCGAACCCGAGGAAGCCGGCAATGATTAAGCCCCGAAGGAACATTGACCCGAAGTCGGTTTCGCGCGAACGGCGATTACGAAATACCCGGCCGGATGCGCCGGACGCTTTGGCCAGGCGCTCGGCCTTCATCCGGTTCCAATCGTCGCGCGTTGGTCGCTGGGTCATGCCTGAAGGTCTTCTCGACGTTTTTGCCACTCACGGATTCTGGCCGATTCCAATCGTAGCCTGACTTTGATGCAAGAGCGAGGGGAGGGGTGTATGCGCAGCTGTCAGACCAGCAGCCATCCCGCGTCGTCAAACAACTGGCCCCATCGGGTTTACGTGGCTAGGCTGCCCGGATGAACCCGGGAGACAAAGATCAGATCGCAGCAAGCCTGGCCAAAGTCATGGCCATGATGTGCGTGCGCAATACCGGACTGGAGGCTCTCCATGCCGGCACCGTTCCAGCCACCCGGACTGGCGATTATTCGGACGTCTTCGTGCTTGATGCCGATGGGCGCAGAATTCCCTAATCCGAGGTTTCTCATCTTGATGACGACCAGATGCGGGATCTGATGCGCGAGATCGTCAACCGACTCTATACCTTCCATGTCAACTGCGACGATCCGGAGTTCCTGCATCGGGCGGATCGGTGGATGACTGTGGCAGGGAAATGGGACGAACCCGAGCTTGACCGGAAGTTTCTCGGTGGGATCAGCTATGGTTCGGACAATCCGGGAAAATGATCCTGAGGCCCTTGCGCGGCCTTGGTGCTCCGCCTCTCTTTTGTCGCTGATCAGTGGAAATCCCGACTCGGGAAGAGCTTTCTCGCCTGTTCCCGCGGATGACGAGCGGTGGACTTGATGCTGTCCCCTGTGGAGCGTTTCGTTTCATCGGCACGGCCGTCATTGGCGTCGATGATCACCGGGCGTCCCAGGGTCGCTAGCAGGTGCGATACATCTTCGACCCGTTCTGCAATCAGATGGGTGACCGGACCATCGCGTTCGATCCGGCCGAGTACGCGGACCAGTCGTCCGGCGATCACCGCCTTGCGGAAGGTCTCGTAGACCTTTTTCCAGACCACGACGTTTGCGGTGCCGGTCTCATCCTCCAGCGTCAGGAAGATCACGCCCGACGCCGTGCCGGGCCGCTGGCGGGTGATGACAAGGCCGGTGACGGTGATGCGTCCTTTGGCCTGAAGCAGCCGGTCATGCGGCAGGCTTTCGGGCAAGCGCGCGCGCAGCAGTTCCATCGGGTGCGCCCGCAAGCTGAGGCGCAGCGATAGGTAATCCTCGATCACCTCCTGGCCCAGCGTCATCTGCGGCAGCGTGACCGTGGGCTCATTGCCGCCTTCACCATCCGAGCCGAAGAGCGGCAGCGGGGCAGGGGCCTTCAGTGCCTTGGCCGCCCAGAGTGCGTCGCGGCGGGTCAGGCCAAGGGCGGTGAAAGCATCGGCCTCGGCCAAGCGCTCCAGCGTGTCGGGGTGCACGCCCGCCCGGCGCCAGAGACTTTCGACATCGGGATAGCCGTTGCCGCGCGCGGCGGCGATCCAACTGGCGTCCTCTTCGCGCATGCCCTTGATCTGCCGGAAGCCGAGCCGCAGGGCCAATGCACCATCGGCGCGCTGTTCCAGGGTGCAATCCCAGAGGGAATGGTTGACAGAAATGGGGCGGACCTCGACGCCATGGTCGCGGGCATCCCGCACCAGCTGCGCCGGGGCATAAAAGCCCATCGGTTGGCTGTTCAAAAGCGAGCAGGTGAAGACCGCCTGGTGGTGGCATTTGAGCCAGGCCGAAATATAGACGAGCCGGGCGAAACTGGCGGCGTGGGACTCGGGAAAGCCATAGCTGCCAAACCCTTCGATCTGTGCAAAGCACCGCGCGGCGAAGTCAGCATCATAACCGCGTTCCAGCATGCCGGAAACAAAACGCTCGCGGAACGAACCGATGGTGCCCATGCGCTTGAAGGTGGCGAGGGAGCGGCGCAGACGGTCTGCCTCGGACGGCGAGAAGCCTGCGGCGACCACGGCAATCTGCATCGCCTGTTCCTGAAACAGCGGCACACCGTAAGTGCGCGCCAGCACCTCCATCAGGGCGGGGCCTAGGTCTTCGACTGGCTCGCGGCCCATGCGGCGGTTGATGAAGGGATGCACCATGCCTCCCTGAATCGGGCCGGGGCGAACGATGGCGACCTCGCAGACCAGATCATAGAATTTGCGCGGTCGCATCCGGGGCAGGAAGTTCAGCTGCGCCCGGCTTTCGACCTGAAACACCCCGATGGCATCGGCGCGGCAGAGCATGTCATAGACCGGCATATTCTCGGGCGGGACGTTCGCCAGCGTCAGCTTTTGCCCCCGATGATCGGCCAGCAGCGTGAAGGCCTTGCGGATCGCGGTCAGCATGCCAAGGGCGAGGATGTCGACCTTCAATAGACCCAAAGCGTCGATGTCGTCCTTGTCCCATTCGATGATGGTCCGGTCGTCCATCGCCGCATTTTCGATGGGACAAAGCTCGTCCAGCCGCCCGCGCGTGATGACGAAGCCACCAACGTGCTGCGACAGGTGACGGGGAAAGCCAATGATCTGGCCGATCAGTTGCACCGCCAGTTGCACGCGGCGATCCTCAATGGAGAGCCCCGCGTCGCGCAAGCGATCCTCGCCGGGGGCAGCCGAGGACCAGCCCCAGATTTGGCCCGAGAGCCGGGCGATGACATCCTGCGACAGACCCATGACCTTGCCCACCTCGCGGATGGCAGCACGGCTTCGAAAATGGATCACTGTGGCCGTCAGCCCGGCGCGTTCGCGACCATAGCGGGTGTAGATCCACTGGATCACCTCTTCACGGCGTTCATGTTCGAAATCCACATCGATATCCGGCGGCTCGCCACGTTCCTTGCTGATGAAGCGCTCGAAGATCAGGGTGATGCTCTCGGGTGGCACCTCGGTGATACCCAAGAGGTAGCAGACCACCGAATTGGCCGCCGAGCCGCGCCCCTGGCAAAGGATGCCCTCTGAGCGGGCGAACTGGACGATGTCATGCACGGTCAGGAAATAGGGCGCGTAGTCCACCTCGCGGATCAGGGTCAGTTCCTTCTCGACGCGGTGGGCGATCTTCGGCGGCGGCCCGGACGGATAGCGCCAGTGCAGCCCGGCGCGGGTGAGGCGTTCCAACCGGTCTTGCGCTGGCTCACCATCCTGCGCCTCGTCGGGATACTGATAGCGCAGATCGTTCAACCGGAACCCGCAGCGGTCTGCGATCTCCACCGTGCGGCGCAGGGCTGCGGGATGGCGGTGAAACAGGCGGGCCATCTCTGCCCCGGATTTCAGGCGGCGCTCGCCATTTGCCAGCCGGTGTTCGCCGATATTGTCGATGGTGCAGCCAAGGCGCAGGCAACTCAGCACATCGGCCAAGGGGCGACGGGCGGCGCGGTGCATCAGCACATCGCCCACCGCGACCATGGGCAGGTTTACACCTTGGGCCAGCAAGGCCAGCTGGTCGACGCGGGCCTGATCGCGGCCATCATATCGGGGGGCGGCCCCAAGGAAGCATTGGCCGGGGAAGCTGTGGGCGACGGCCAGCAGATCGTTGCGTGTATTCTTCGGCCTGGCATCGTCCAGCGGATCGGGCGGCAGGGCGATCAGGATCATGCCGTGCCCCCATTCCGTGAGGTCAGCCCGCTGCAGATGGCATTCACCCTTCGGTGCGCGGCGTTTGCCCAAGGAGAGAAGCCGGGTCAGTCGCGACCATGCCGCCAGATCGGTGGGCAGGGCGAGCCATTCCACGGCGCTGTCCGTCAGCACCAGCCGCGCCCCCGCAATCAGTTTCGGCAGAGGGGAGTCTGACTGGGCGGGTGCGGGTGTCGCGCCGGTGAAATGCGGCACGGTCTGGCGGCTGGAGGTGTCGGTCACGCGCTGCGAGCGAATGGTGGGGCCATCCTGCGCGGCCTCGGCCGTGGCATTCGCCTCATCGCGCAGCCGGGCCAGTTCCTTCAGCGCTGAGAATGCCCGGACTACGCCCGCCACCGAATTGCGGTCGGTGATGGCGATGGCGGCAAGTCCCAGTTCGCTGGCGCGGGTGACAAGCTCCTCAGGATGGGATGCCCCTGTCAGGAAGGTGAAGTTGCTGGTGACGCAGAGTTCGGCATAGGGCTGGACACGGGCGGAGGTCATGCGAACTCCCCCTGAACGTACCAGTTCTGCGCTGCTGCGGGCGCAGGCCTATTCGCATCCTGCGGGCCGTTCCACCCTTGCGCTTGCGGGGTCACGAACAGCCAGAGGCGCGGGCCCTGCTGCGTCTCGATCCGCCAGTAATCGCGCAGGCCGTCCCGCCAGGCGGGATCGTCAAACCACCATTCCGGGGTGATCCGCTCTGGCCCCGTCGCGCGCAGGGTGGTGAAGCGCATGCGCCGCCAGCGGAAACTGGCAGGCGGAGAGCCGGAGGCGGCGGTCACCGGCTCTGGCGGAAAGAGGGTGATCGGCCGCGCCACGCCAGCGCGATGCAGGATAGGTTCGGGTGTTGTATAGGCGGCGTGAGCCAGCAGGAAACTGCGCTCCGGGATCAGGCTGGTGGCGGGCAAAAGTCGTAGCACCCGGTCAAAGCCGATGCGATTGCCGACCGAGGACAGCAGGTCCGCCAAGGCATCTTCATGCCGGATCGTCGGGCGACCGCCGATCTGTTCTGGGGCAAGGGCTTCAGTCACGGGTGCGGACAGTCGCAGCGCATCAATGCCGAAGCCGGAATCGATCTCGTCCACACCCTTGGCAAACAGCGCCGCGATCCGGGCAGGGTCGCGCATCGGGCGCGCAAGGCCGATCTCGACATGCGTCGCGCCGCGATCTACCCGCCGCAGCTCCAGCCGCACACGCCGCGCGCCCATCCGATGTTGGGCCAGTTTTGCGCAAAGCCTGTCCAGCAGCCGCTCGAGACCTGCCATCACATCAGATTGCAGGCCGATCGGCTCAGGTAGGGTCATCCGGACCCCGAAATGCGGTACATCCTGCTCGGCCGCCACGGGCTCGGACTGCATTCCGAGCGCCTGATCCAGACGCAACACCAGCCCCGGACCGAAGCGCCGGGCCAGGGGGGCTCGCGGGAGCGGGATCAGATCGGCAATGCGCGTGAGGCCGACCCGCGCCAGCGCCTCAGCGGTGTCGTGATCGACCCGCAGTGCGGTGACCGGTAGATGCCCGATCCCCTCGGCGAGGCGCCCGTCGGCGACGATACCGCCGCCGTGACGCGCCAGCCCATGGGCCGCCCCACGGGTTCCGGCAATGGCGCTGGCGGCGTGAAGACCTGCCCGCTCCAGTCGGGCTTCAATGTCGTCGCGCAGTGCTTCTTCGCCGCCGAAGAGATGCGGCACGCCCGAGATATCGGCCATCAGCCCGTCGGCGCCGTCGACCGCCACCATTGGCGCGTAACGCCCGGCCCACCGGCGTAAGGAGGCGAGGGCCGCAGTCTCGCGCGCCAGATCGGTCGGGCGGGTGGCGAGATCGGGGCAGATGGCGCGAGCATCGGCCAGAGCCGTGCCGCGCGTGAGACCTCGTGCTGAAGCCGCTGTATTCAGGCAATGCAGGTGATCGGCATTGCCCGACCGATGGATCAGAGCAAAGGGCCCCTCAACGGGCCGTGTCCGCAGGCTCGTGTCGCTGGCGAGCCTCGGAAACCATATGGACAGCAGTCGGCGTGCCATTCCAGTTCAAGACCCAGCTTCCAATTGTTCCCTTTTTGTTCTTATTAAGGGTCCAGCGGTGCCGAGTCGAGTCCGGCGAAGGGCTGGCCAGCGGCTCGCAGGTCCAGCGGGTCTCGGTCGCGTTGCTGCCTGCTTCTTCGCGGATCAGCATCAGACCTGTGGTGCGGCCGGCCTCGGCGGCCAGCTGCAGGCGGCGCCCAGCGGTCAAGGAGAGGGGCTTTTCCGGCTCTGCGATGACCAGGCTGACCGGGTCAGCCCGTAAAGCCTCTTCGATACACCAGAGCAGATTGGTTTCGCCGGAGGGGCGGAATAGGTGCAGCCGCTCGCCCACGCCACGCGGCAGGCCGCGCAGCATTGGTAGTTCGGGGATATGGGCGGGTGCGATCCAGACCAGCGGGCCGGGATGCCGCACCGCCTGAAACAACGCAAAGGCACGGCGGCCGCGCCCCTCTGCCTCGTGCACACGCCGCGCCTGCAGATCGAACGGGTCGGTGGGCGTCGGTTCAGGCCGCATCTTCCCGCACCCCTTCCGCGACGATCTGCAGCAGCCCGTCCGCCAGCGGCCGCTGCAACTTGAGGGACTCTGCTACAGGCGCGGTCAGCCAGACGCGCCAGTCCTCTGCCTTCGTCAGGATGACCGGCATGGCCTTTGGATGGACGGGGGCCACTTCCGCATTGGGCGGGCAGGTCAGGAAGCCGAAGAGCTCCGCCGTTACTTCGCCCTCCTTCAACTTGCGCACAGAGGTCCATTCGGTGCGGATGCCCGCGAAGAAGGCCAGCGGTCGATCAGGACCAAGGGCGAACCAGACCGGATGGTTGCGCGCAGCACCGGGGCGGCTGTCGATCTCGGAAAAGCTGGTGAAGGGCACGAGGCAGCGGTGTTCCACCCCAAGCCAGCGCTTCCAGTGCGGCGAGGCGACATTGCGGATATTGGTCACCCCGGGATCGGTGCGCTTGCCTTCGAGAAATACCTGCGGCGTCGGCATGCCCCAGCGAGCCTTGGCCAGTTGCCAGCCTCCCTGTGGACCATGGCGGATGATCGGCGCGGCATAATCGGGGAAGATCCCGGTCATTGGCGGCAGATTGCCGGAGGTGTCGATCAGCTCCTCGTCTTCTTCGCACATGTCGTCAAAGACATGCCGCATCGCGTCCTGGCTTTTTGTCTGGGAATAGAGATTGCACATCTGGGAGCCGGGGAATCGGGGTTGGGAGAGATAGTTTGGAACATTGCCAGAACGCGGCCTCGTTGGGAAGATGGCCTTCAGGGCGCCTGGCGCCTGGTTGAGGCCGGTCGCTCCCTTGGCGGACCCTATCAGAGTCAGAGAAAGGTTGGGCTGTTCGTGACGGGTTTGAGGGTACGGGAGAGTGGCTCCCGGCGCCTGTCACGGAGGAATGCTGATGGGCGTTGTGGAAGTTCTGGATCCGGTTGCGCCGGTGCGGACTGGTGGCTGGAAGGTGAATGTAAGTCGGGGTGAGCGGAACGGGCGGGTGTCGTCCGAATGGTTCAACCGGCCCGACGACGAGCGGTATCTTTCGCTCGATGATCTCTGGGCCAATGTGAAGGGACGGTCCGAGCGCAGCCGCAGCCGGGTGGTGCAGACGGCCGAAATCAGGGTCGAGGCATCGCGCGACAGTGCCGAACGGCTGCACCTCGTCCTGCCGAAAGCGCATGAACCTGTCGCGCCCACGCATTGGGCGTTCGGGCAGCTTGCCAGCATCGTCGGCGCCCCCGCCGCTTACCTGCGGCAACTGCCTGCGCCGCTGGCAGGAATCAACCTGCAGTATGGTCTGGCCAATCACCGCGCAGAGCAGGTGAAGACCTTTGAGACAGAAGACGGCCGCACCGAACTGCGTGCCGTTACCGGCCCAGACTATGGTCGCATCCATGACTATGAACTGGTCGAAGCGGTGCAGCGCATCGCGGGCAATGGCACCGGCGACACGCGCTGGAAGGTCCCGGGCGTGCTCGATTGGTCGACCGGGGTCTACAACCCCGATGTCGAGATCAGCCGCGATACGACCACGCTCTACGCATCCGACCGCGACGTCTTCCTGTTCCTGGTCGACGATCACAACCCAATCGAGGCGGGCCGCCTGCCTGACGGCTCCCCCGATCTCTACTTCCGGGGCTTCTACTGCTGGAACTCCGAGGTCGGGGCGAAGACCCTTGGCATGGCAAGCTTTTACCTGCGGGCGGTATGTCAGAACCGCAACCTCTGGGGCGTCGAGGATTTTCAGGAGATCAAGATCCGCCACTCGAAATACGCCGCGTCGCGCTTCGCCCATGAGGCGGCCCCGGCGCTGACGCGGTTTGCCAATTCCTCGCCACAGGGCTTCGTGAACGGCATCAAGGCGGCGCGGCAGCAGATCGTCGCGCGGACGGACGAGGACAGGGATGACTTCCTGCGCAAACGCGGCTTTTCGAAGGCCGAGTCCGGCAAGATCATCGAGAAGGTGCTGATGGAAGAGGGCCGCCCGCCCGAGAGCATCTTCGACTTCGTGCAGGGCATCACGCGGCTGGCGCGCGACAAGACCCAGCAGGATGCACGCCTCGATATGGAAGGTCGTGCCAAGAAGCTCCTCGACCGCGTCGGCTGAGCCAGCGTCGTGGCCTGCCATCTCCCACCTTCGGTGGGGCAGGGGGCTGCTGCACCTCCACATCCACTCTTCCCCTTCCCGGGCTTCACCCCTCGCCAACCGCGTGCCGCGGTTCGGCGAGGGCATGTACCTTTTTTCTCGAAAGCACCGCCCATGACCCCGCAAGAAGAAATCGTGATCCTCGAGGCCCGCGAAATCCTTGGCCGCTATTTGAACCGGAATCCGGCGCTGACGTCGTGGCAGGCCGTCTGCGACTATTGCGCGCTGACAGTGAGGGGCCCGGAGGAACGGTTCCATGTCCTCTACCTCGACCGGAAGAACCGGCTGATTTCGGACGAGCGAATGGCGGTCGGCACCGTCGACCATGTCCCGGTCTATCCGCGCGAAGTGATCAAGCGGGCGCTGATCCTCGGGGCCAGTGCTTTGATCCTGATCCATAACCACCCGTCCGGGGATCCGACGCCGTCCGAAGCCGACCTTACCATGACCAAAGAAATCCAGAAGGGATGCCGCTTTCTGGGTCTGACGCTGCACGACCACATCATCGTCGGCGGGGGTTATGAGCTGTCGCTGCGGGGCTTGGGCAAGATGTGACCTGTCTGACGAGCCCGCTCCACCGACGCCACCCTTCGAGGAAGAGGGCGGCAGTTTTGTCTTTGACGGCTGAAGCGAGAGGAGAGGCCCCCCGCGCCGTCGGAGACCTCCCGATGCTTGACCATGTCCCCCTGGCTTCCAACATGCTGCCGCCCACCGAGCTTCCGGTTGCCTTTCTCCCGTCGTCCTTTTCGCCGGACCAACCTTTTGCCTTGACCCTGCCCAATGTGAACCCTGCCGCAGCCCTGTCGGGTATGGCGCAGCCCATGGTTCTCGCCCGCTTCGCGAGCTTGGCCGATGCGATGCAGGGTGCCGTCAAGGCAGCCGACCACATGGAATTCCAGGCCGCTCCCCAGATCCTCGCCATCCTCGACCGAGACGATCGGCTGGTTCTGGCGGGCGTCGCCATCTCCGGTACCGTCGCCTGGTGCCACCCGGTCCAGAGCGCCGCAGAGGCGCGCGCCGTCGTCATGGAGGCAAGCGCGCTGCGCGCCCAAGTCGCCCGCGTCAGCGATTGGCAGGAGGCTGAGCTCGCCGCCCGGCTTCGCCAGCGGGCCCGACGCCTCGAGGCACGCCTCGTCGATCCGCTTTGGCGCGCCTTTGCCGCCCGCACGCTGCAAATCGCCGCGTGATCCCAGAGAGGCAGAGGAGGGCAGGGGGATTGCGAACCTGGCGGGATGAGAGAGATCGCCCGTCCGGCTCCGATTCCTTCCCCCTTTCCGGAGACAGCCATGACCCAAGCCCACCCCACCCTCGCGGCCCCGCTGCCGTCCTTGACAATCGATCTGGCGTCGATCTTCGCAGGCCACGCCGAACGCACCGCCCGGATCGAAGCCCTGCGCCCCGGCAACAAAGACCGCCTCTTCGACGGCTTGATGGCCGCCGGCATCACCCATGTCACCGTGAGTTTCGATGGCGAAGGCGACAGCGGTCAGATCGAGAGCATCGCGGCCTGGAATGGCGAGACTGCCGTCGACTTCCCGCCCGTGGAAATCGCCTATGCCGCGTTGACCTGGGATGACCCCGAGATCGAAATGCGGCAGCTTTCATTTGAGGATGCTGTCGAGCAACTGGCCTACGATTTCCTCTCCGACACCCATGGCGGCTGGGAAAACAACGACGGCGCCTATGGCGAGTTCTGCTTTGACGCGGCTGCCCGCTCCATCCACCTAGAGTTCAACGAACGATTCACGTCGTCCGAACTCTTCACCCATGATTTCTGAGGGGGCGGCAATGGCACATCCGTATCACCACGCCCTGTCCTCGGTGAAGAAGTGGGGCGGCACCGTTGACGATTTCCAGCCTATCCACGCTTGGTACGATAGCTCGAAAGCCCAATGTGCGGACTTTCGTCACAGAGCGATGTTTCATCATGCCTTATCCTGACTCTATGGAAGCGTCTTATTCCTGTGCATGGTGCGGGTTATGCGGGGCCTTGGGATTGAGAGATGAGCCAGCCCCGGCCCGCTCTCCATCAAAAGGGCCGTAGGGACGGGGCTGGCGGCGTTTCGGTTTTAGGGCGACTGGAGTCGCGGGCGTCGTTTGTTGGACGCGAACGCCTTTGGAGGATGGATGACGCAGCTTTATTTTACCGACGGATCGGCGCTGCGCGCGCCGGTTTCGGTCGAAGGCGTTGCGGTCGATCTGACAGGGGTCGCTGGCAGGATCGGTCTGATGGATGGCATGCCGTTCTTTCTGGATCGGGACGGAAGCTACTTGCATGACGTGAACCGGTTCTTTCGCGCCTGTCCGACCATGGGGGTGTGTTCGCGGCACAGTTTGCGTGCCTACGCCCATGACATTTTCGTCTGGATGCGGTTTCTGGAAGAACGGCGTGGTGGCAAGCAGCTTTGGCGTGCCGACTACAACGATGTCATCGCGTTTCACCATGCACGGCGTTTGTCCGATGCACCGTTCCAGATTTCGGCACCCAGTTGGAATAGGGCGATCGCGGCGCTCGACAAACTGTATCGGTGGGCTCTCGATGAGGGACTGATCGCATCCTCGCCGTTTCGATACGACCTATCCTTTCGTCATGGGCAAGGGCGGGGAGCGCCGAAGGTGGTCGAGGGCAACAGGGCGCGGGAACGTGCCGCGCGCCCGCATGACATGCAATTCGTTGATCTCGGGCGCTACCTCGTATTTCGGGATATCGGCCTGAAGGGTAGATTGCCGGACGGGTCCGAGGACCCAGCTTGGCGCGGCCGCAATGGGGAGCGGAATGCCGTGTTCGCGGAACTGCTCGTTACGACGGGGATGCGCCTCGGCGAGGCGGGAAGCCTGATTATTGACGAACTGCCTCGGTTGACCTCCGACAGCCCGCGGATACTTCCTTTCGATCTTCCGGGCGTGATCACCAAAGGCGAACGCCCGCGACGCATCCGGTTGCCTCGTCGGGTACTCAAACTAATCGAGGATTACAGCGATATCGAGCGCCAGATCGCCCTGGCAAAGACCCCGCCTCATCCGGCCGTCCCGCTCGTATTGTCACCCGATGGCCGCAACGCCGTCGATGGCAGTGGCCGACGCGTCGCCCTGACTAGGCTCCGTCCGCAAGATCGCCAACGGCTGCTGCGATCGCCGGACGGGAGGGCTGAACACGTGTCGCTCTGGCTCACCGAACGCGGCCAGCCCGTGTCGTCGGGCACTTGGGAGGTGGCATTTCGCAGGGCAGGCCAGCGGTGTCGGGCTTTCGGCCTCGATATCACCGTCACGCCGCACATGCTGCGGCACACTTTTGCGGTCAACATGCTGTCGATGCTGATCCGCGAACAGGTTGGCGCAATCTTCAACCCGACCGATGCGCACGGCGCCGCCTATCGCCAGATGCTTGGCGATCCGCTCCGCCATCTCCAACACCTCCTCGGCCACGCGAACATCACCAGCACCTACATCTATCTCGACAGTCTTGCCGAGGCGCAGGAACTCGTCGATGCAGCGGCGGACCGCTGGACTGCCGAACTCATGGCAGACGACCGATGAGCGGCAAATCCGGCGTCTCACAGCCGCGCCCGGGGCGACGCGCGAGCTTTCCCGAACACCTTCCCGATCCAGGTCCCGCCGCTGCCATTGCCATCGCCGCGCGCCGTTTCGACATTACTCTGGCCGGACGGACCACGACGCTAGACCTGACGCGTTTGCCCGGTCGGGCTTCGCTTGCGCGTTCCTTCACTCAGGCACTCTGGCAGGCGTGTCAGGTAGGTGGCCCAGCCGGCACCGTCCGCACCGCCACGTCTTTGGCCGAAGCGGTCTATCGGTTCTGGCGCTATCTCGATGCGACAGGCTCGCCCCTGCAGGCTCTGGTCGAGATGGATGTCGCCGTCATTGATGGGTTCGACGCCTGGATGGAGGAGAGCGGGCTTCATCCCAACCATCGCCTCCATCTGATGGGCGACGTGGTGGGCCTGCTGCGGTTGGCGGACGCGGGAGAACCAGGACGCCTTTCGGAAGAGGCCTCACGCCGATTGTTCTATGTAAGCATGCACCCGGGTGTTCCACCGCGCCCGCGCGATGCCTACAGTGACCATGTCGCGGTGGCCCTGAAGGCAGCCGCGCGTGCCGATGTTGCCGCGATCATGCAGCGGTTTCGGTCAGCGCCCGTGAAGAAGTGCAAGACACGCATCGATCGGTTGGAGATCGACGCCTTCGCCGAGATCGACCGTGTCGGGTTCATTACCTGCAAAAGTTTTCTCTTCCGCCAGCTCTACGCGGCACGGGACTTTGGGGGGTTTTCCAATGAGGGGCTGAGCGACAGGATGCATGGCACGCGGCATCTGCTCTTGGGCGATCTGGTTGCCCTGTTCATCCTGCTGTCGCTGGAGACCGGCCTCGAGATCGAGGCGATCAAGTCGCTGCGTGCCGATTGTCTGAAGAACCCTTCCAGCGGATATGTCGAGATCGAGTATTGCAAGCGCCGCGCCCGCCATGCCGAGTGGAAGCGGCTCCGGGTTCGTGATGGAGGGTCGGGCACGCCGGGCGGTCTCCTGCGCCTTGCCATTCAATGGACTGCGACCGCGCGGCGCCATCTCCGGAGCGAACAGCTTTTCACCTATTTCTGTCGCGGCCGCCTGACCGATGTCGTGCTGCCGATGCAGTCGACCAGAAGGATCTGGATCAGAGATCACGGGCTGCAAGGTGATGACGGGAAGAGGTTGAAACTCTGCCTCTCGCGTTTGCGCAAGACGCACAAGGCTGCGTGGTATCGTAAGACCGGCGGTCAACTGCGCCGGTTCGCGGTCGGTCATACTGTCGAGGTCGCGGCGAACCACTATGCAGACATTCCGGCCCTGCGACCGACCCACGAAGCGACCATCGCCGAGGCGATGATGGACGCCGTCGAAGATGCGTTGCGGCCCACCGTGTTGACGCCGGAAGCCGTGGCGGTAGCCTTGGCCGCTCCTCCGGCACAGACAGGTTTGCCGGAGGGGATGGCAACCGATGTTCCGGCCTTGCTGTCCGGCAAACAGGATGTGTGGCTGGCAAGCTGTTCCGGCTTCTACAGCAGCCCCTTTGCCAAGTCGGGCGAGGCTTGCCCGGTACCGTTCTGGGGCTGCCTCGAATGCCGCAACGGTGTCATCACCACCCGCAAGCTTCCCGCGATTATGGCGTTTCTGGATTTCGTTGTGGACCAGCGCAAGGTTATGACGAAAGCTGATTGGCAGTCGAAGTTCGGACTGGCCCACCACCGGATCGATACGCAGATATTGCCGCAGTTTTCAGAGGCAGATCTCGAGACCGCGCGTTCGCTCGCCGCCGGTCAGCCGCCACAGATCTACCTTCCTCCGGAGGCGGGTCTGGCATGAGAGCAAAACCGGTCATCACGACTGCAAGGCCATCGCTGCCATCGGCAATCCATCCCGATGACGCCAATATTCTCGTGGGTAGGCCGCTGAGACCCGGAACGGACCGCTCAACGCTGCCCCGCTTCGGGGACGATCTCTGGGACCTCGGTCCAGCGATGTTTCGAACGAATGCGCGCCCCTCCTATTTTCGGCTGAATTTCGGCACCTTCGAGGATCCCGCGCTTCGGCGATTGGCAAAAGAGTATGTGCTCGCCCGCCTTTCCGCCCCGCTTCGGAACTACCGGGCTCCATGCAGCCCCTCCACCGCCATAGGCACCTTGTCATTCGTACGTCATTTCGGGGAGTTCCTGCGCGAACGCACTGGCTCAGTAGAACTGGGGCGCGTCGATCCGCGACTACTGGACGCTTATCTGGCGGATGTGCGGGCAGACCCGTCGCGCTCGTCGCAACAGGTCCGCCTCTATATCGATGTTCCCATCGACCTTCATTATTTCGGGCCATGGGTGACCGGGGGCGGTATTCCCTTCCTGCCTTGGGGTGGGCGCACCGCGAGCAACGTCAGCGGTCGGAGCCGGACGAGCGCGGAGAACTCCACGCCTCGGATCCCTGAGCCGGTCATCGGCGCACTGCTCCATTGGTCGATGCGATATGTCGATGTCTTCGCCCCCGATATCCTTGCGGCCCGCGAAGAGCTGGATCGTCTTCAAGCCCACTCTGCCCAAATCCTCGCGGAGGATGCCCGTCAGGGCCGCCACGAACGGTATCGCTACCGTCTGCGCGCCTGGCTCGAGGCCCGCCGGGCGGAAGGGCGGGGTGTGCCACTTTGGGAGCGTCGTCCAAACACCACCCGCGGCATTCCTGATCCCGCAGTGGGCGACGCGTATAATTTCAGGCTGATGTGCCTTCAGATCGGCTGTCCCCGAACCGGGACTCTCAGCAAATCCACCGCGACCGTCAGCATGTTGCAAAAGATGGCGTCTGAGATGGGAACCGAGGTCGGCGGCATGGATACCCCGATCAGCCTCGACCCCGATACCGGCTTGCCCTGGCGAGAGCGTTTCGACACGGACAGCTTGCAGCATGAAGAACGAATGTTGCAGGCGGCTTGCTACATCGTCTGCGCGTATCTGACGGGGATGCGCGACAGCGAGTTGCAGGACATGGAGCCGGGCTGCGTTTCGGTTGAACGCAGTGCCGATAACCTGATCGAGCGCTATCGGGTACGCAGCACCGTCTATAAGCACCGCGAGGCGGCGGGTGTTTCCGCCGATTGGATCACTATCGCGCCGGTCGCCCGAGCGGTCGATGCTTTGGAAGTCCTGTCACGGCGCGCACGCGGCGACCGCGACCTGCGATCTCTTTGGGTCTCGTTGAAGCCTTGGGACTGGACGGCGGACTATCTGGCCTCACAGGCGGCGCCGATCATCAAGATGTTTCGCGACGGTCTGGATGCGCGGGTCCCAAACCCGCCTGCCATTCCACATGTCGACGGACACCCCTGGCATTTCACCACCCGGCAGTTCCGGCGCACCATCGCATGGTATATCGCGAACCGCCCCTTCGGCGTGATCGCCGGAAAGATCCAGTACAAGCATGCCTCCGTGGCGATGTTCGAGGGCTATGCCGGCGCGCCGCACGGCGATTTTCGCCGGGCGGTCGAGCAGGAATGGGTGCTTGGCCAACTGGACGATGTCGTCGCCTATTATGAGGCCTACCTGCAGGGCGACGAGCCCGGTGGGCCAGCATCGTCCCGTCTCAAGCAGGAGTTCGACCACGTCCGGGATACCCTCGGTGATCTGCCCGGGCGCGTCCTCGACCAGAAACGCCTGCGAACGATGCTAGCGCATCTTGGAAAGACGTTGCATGTCGGATTTCTGAACGATTGCTTCTTTGATCCCGCCAGCGCCCTCTGCCTGCGGCCCGACGACAAGCCGGTGGCTCCGGTAATCTCGCGTTGTAGCCCGGACCGCTGCCCCAATTCCTGTCTGACTACGCGTCATGTTGCACCTTGGCTGGCCTCGATCGACGAGGGGGAGCGCCTGCTACAGGGCAACACCCTGTCGGCGTTTCAGAAGGTGGCCATCACTCAGGACAATGATCGAAAACGCCGACTGATCGCGCACTTGGAGGACCCGAAGGTATGACACAGCCCGTCAGTCAGAAGACCGAAGACGCTTTGCGCGTCGCTATGAAGCGCCTGCTCGACGGAACCTCCGTCCATACCGACGGGCGCCTCAACGTTGCCAATCTCGCGCGCGAGGCGGGTGTCAGCCGGGCTACGGCCAACCGGGCCACAGCCGTTCTCGCGGAATTCCGTGTGGCTGAGGCGAGGTTTCGGTCGGGTTCGGTCGCTGGATTGAAGGCCCGCATCCGCGAACTCGAAGCTGAGCTGCGGGCGGCACGCGGTGGTGAGTTGGCCGAGTTGCGCGCGACCGTGCGGACATTGGCACAGCAAATCCAGATCCTCGCGCTACAGGGCGAAGAGCAACGCCGCCTGATTGCGGTTCTGGAAGAGCAGATCGCGCGAGCTGACCCGAAAGTCCTGCCGTTCAGGCCACCCTCCCAGGGCGGTGCTTGAGGCGTCGAAACCGAAGAGGGAGAGGAAAGTGAGGTGGGGGTGAAACAAGGATAATAAGAGAGGGAGCCCCCAATGAACTGTCTCACCGATGCCACCCAAGAAAACCCCAATGACGGCAAGAGGTTTTCCAGAAGAGACGGATTGACTGTCCAGATAACATGCGGCCGGGATCTGGCTCTCGGAGGCGGTTTTCGGGGCGACGATCACGCTCTCGACGGGCCGGATCATCCCGACCCGCTGGGTCGGTGAGCAGCATGTGCGGGAAGATCTGGGGTTCATCCCGAGCTTCACCGACTGGGTGAAAACGATCCGGCCCGAGCCGTGGATGGGCCGGGCCGAGAAGATCGAAGCCTTGGTCGATCCGCATCTGGCCCCGTCGGTCCGCTGACATGTGCAGAGCCTATCAAGACCTTTGCCTGCCGCCCGAGGCGTCGAACCTGACGGTTCTGCGCACGGCGATCCGGCTGCTGCATCCCGACACGCTGGCCGTCCGCGGCTGGCGCGCGGCGCGCAAGCGTTACTACCGCGATCTGCTCAGCGCCCACCAAGCGGCGCAGGACCAGGCGCGCGTGCAGCCGGGCTGACGTCCGCTTCAGCCGCTTCCATCGCGCCCGGCCACTGGGGTCGGGCGCCCTCATTTCTGGAGGGCCCAATGGCCGACTACTTCACCCACTTCTCCTGCGTCTTGGACGCAAGCACTCCCGAGAAGGCCGCGCATGCACTTGATCTCCATGTCCGTCTGCTCGCCGAAGACGAGGCTTCCGGCGAGCCTGAGCATGGCGGCTTCGCGCTGGCGCTGCAGGACGGGCCCGGCACTTCGGTGCTCTGGTTCCATGATGATGGGCAGGGCGATGTCGACAGGCTCATCACATTCGTCCTGCGCCTGGCTGCCGAGGTCGACCTGACGGGCTTATGGGGTTTCGACTACGCCCTGACCTGTTCAAGGTTCAGGCTGGAGGCTTTCGGCGGCGGCGCCCATGTCATTGACCTCGGCGCGCGCAAGAGCATCGGCTGGATCAGTACCCACGAATGGCTGACCGCGGCATTGAATGGTGAGGATATCGACGCGGTGGAGGCGCTGCTCCAATGAATGCCGCCCTTCCGACCCACGCGCCCGTTTCCTGCCCCGTCCCGGACTTCGGTGTCAGCTCCGACGGCCTCTTTGTCGCCCGGCTCGGCGATGCCGCCTTTGCCATGATCCCGAAGCGGAACGGCGGGTACTTCCTGGGCAGCGGCTGGAGGCTGTCGAAATCCCTCTCGGACTGGACGCGCTCGGACTTCTTTGGTCATGGCGGGGATGTCGGCGACGAAACTGCCTTCCGCGCCCTGGTCCATGAGCAGACCGAACATCAGGCAGAGAAGGCTGCCCTCGGTCGACGCGAATCCCGCACTGCCGCTAGCACGCCCTGGGGGCCGTCGCAGGGCGCGGTCTGCCATGGCGAGGGAGTGGTGTTTCACACGACCGCCGGGCACGGTGGCTTTCATCTCTCGCCCGAGCGCAATGCCAAGGTGCATCCCCTTCTGCGCAACGTGGCGGGTTACTACGAAGAGGACGCCGCCTGGTCCGCCGTTGCCACCGCCTGGCCAGATCTCTTCACGGCCCTCGAGCGGCGGCAGGCCGAAGAGGCCCTGCGCCACAGCTGGCCGGATGCCTGGGAGGCCATCCACGGTCGGGCGCTCCGCCCCGGCGAATCTCGCGCCCGGGATGCCGAGGCCTTCGCACAGGATCATGCGAAAGACTGGGTCGTGATCTCGGCGATCCATTCGGATCACCATCCCGGCTTCACCGAGGTCGTCGCCACCCTCGGCGGGCAGCGCGACCCTTCCGCCCAAGAGCGTCGCTTCATCGTTCCCTCCAAGGACTACAAGGTCGGCCCCTTCGGCTTCGTCATGGATGAAACCCGCCATGTCGCCTATGACGGCCCGTCGAGCTTCATCGGCTGGCGCGACCGGGGCAGGGATTGACCTCGGCCCGCCGCCGTGGGGAGCCAATCACGACGGCTCTCGTTGGCGGCGGGTCGAGAGAGTTGCTGAAGTGCGTTCCTCACCCCTGAACCGGAGGATTTCCGATGATCCTGACTGCCAACGCCGCCACGCCCGCCACCCTCGTCCCCGAAGCCCGCCGCATGTCGTTCCTTCCGGGTCTCTTCGGTCGCAAGTTGATTCTGGTTGGCGAGCGCACCGTCTATCAGTTCATGTCCTTGCTCGCCCCGGACGACTACACCGTGGGCATGTGGCATTTCCATGAACTCGGGGGCCAGCCCTTGTTCCTCTCGCCCGCAGCTGAAAAACGCTTCCGCATCTCTTGCGAGACGAACGGCTACCAAGGCGAGGTCTCGGCGGAAGCGGCGGGCCTGATCGCCACCCTCTTCGCTCTCTCACACCTGTCCTTCCAGCAGGAATCCGACCAGCTCGCCGACGCCTACTTGCGGCTTTGCGCTGTTGATTTCCACCCAGAACTGAGCCGGGTTTTCCATCGAGAATTGAGCCACCTCTGACTATGGATTTCGGGTCATGTTGGGGTCAAGGCATGGTTTGCGTCCTTCTTTTTTCGGGCTGCTGCGGCTGAACTTGCTTTGAAGCGGAAGCTGTCGTTTCCGGTCTCGAGGATATGGCAGCGGTGGGTGAGGCGGTCGAGCAAGGCCGTGGTCATTTTGGCATCGCCAAAGACGGTGGCCCATTCGCTGAAGCTGAGATTGGTGGTGATGACGACGCTGGTGCGCTCGTAGAGCTTACTGAGCAGATGGAACAGCAACGCCCCACCCGAGGCGCTGAACGGCAGATATCCGAGCTCGTCCAGGATCACCAAGTCGAGGCGGGTCAGGCTTTCGGCGATCTGACCGGCCTTGCCTTTTGCCTTTTCCTGCTCGAGGGCGTTGACCAGTTCGATGGTCGAGAAGAAGCGAACCTTGCGGCGGTGATGCTCAACGGCCTGTATGCCAATGGCGGTCGCGACATGGGTCTTGCCGGTGCCCGGCCCGCCAATCAGGACGACATTCTGGGCCCCGCCCATGAACTCGCAGCGGTGCAGCGTCCTGACGGTCGCCTCGTTGATCTCGCTGGCGGCAAAGTCGAAGCCCGAGAGGTCCTTGTAGGCTGGGAAGCGTGCCGCCTTCATATGGTAGGCGATGGACCGCACCTCGCGTTCGGCCAGTTCGGCCTTCAGCAGTTGCGACAGGATCGGAATGCAGGCTTCAAACGCCGGGGCACCCTGTTCGATGAGATCCTCTACGGCTTGGGCCATGCCATACATCTTCAGGCTGCGGAGCATGATGACGATAGCGCCGGCGGCGGGGTCATGACGCATGGCGGCCTCCCGCGACGATCTGGCTGCGCAGTGCGTCATAGCGTTCGACATTAGCTTTGGGTTCACGCCGCAGAATTAGCGCTTGCGGGGTATCCAGCGGCGGACCACCGATCACCTTGCCGTCGACCAAGCGGTGCAGCAGGTTCAGCACATGGGTCTTGGTCGGCACGCCCTCGGCCAGCGCCAGTTCCACGGCGGTCAGCACGGCCTGTTCGTCGTGCTGCACGACAAGCGCGAGGATGTCCACCATCTCTCGGTCACCGCCGGGTTTGCGCAGCATCTGATCCTGCAACTGTCTGAAGGCAGGTGGTAATTCCAGGAATGGCGCACCATTCCGAAGAGCCCCGGGCTTCCTTTGCACGACCGCCAGATAGTGCCGCCAGTCATAGATCGTCTTCGGGGGCAGCTTGTGGCTGCGCTCGATCACCCGGGCGTGTTGGCACAGGATGTTACCCTCCGCCGCCACGACCAGCCGGTCAGGATAGACCCGCAGACTGACGGGCCGGTTCGCGAATGATGCCGGAACGCTGTAGCGATTGCGCTCGAAGCTGATCAGGCAGGTGGGTGAGACGCGCTTGCTGATCTCGATGAAGCCGTCAAATGCCACTGGCAGCGGCATCAGCGCGGCTTTCTCGTCAGCCCAGACATCCGCGATCGTGCCGGGCAATGTGCCATGGGCGGTCTCGTGCCATAGCGCGATGCAGCGCTCCTCCAGCCAAGCGTTCAGCGCGGCAAGATCAGGAAAGGTTGGCATGCCTTGCAGCATTTGATGGCGGGAGTCGCGGACGTTCTTCTCGACCTGTCCCTTCTCCCACCCTGCCGCTGGATTGCAGAACTCCGGCTCAAAGACATAGTGGTTCGCCATCGCCAAGAAGCGGATGTTGACATCGCGGGCCTTTCCGCGGCCCACACGATCCACCGCCGTCTTCATATTGTCGTAGATGCCGCGTTCCGGCACGCCGCCGAAGACCCGGAATGCGTGCCAATGAGCGTCGAACAGCATCTCATGGGTCTGCAAGGGGTAGGCCCGCAAGAGAAAGGCACGGCTGTGCGACAGCTTGATATGGGCGACCTGAAGCTTCGTGCGCTCACCGCCGACAACCGCGAAGTCCTCGCTCCAATCGAACTGGAACGCTTCGCCAGGGCGGAAAGTCAGCGGGACGAAGGTGCCGCGCCCCGTCGTTTGCTGCTCGCGTTGTCGATCAGCCCGCCAGTCCCGGGCGAAGGCCGCAACCCGGTTGTAGGAGCCGGTGAACCCGAGCGTCACCAGATCGGCGTGCATCTTCTTCAGGGTCTGCCGCTCTTTGCGTGGCTTCCCGGCATTGGTCTTCAGCCAGCCCGCCAGCTTCTCGGCAAAAGGGTCAAGCTTGCTCGGCCGCTCCGGCGTCGCGAACTTCGGCTCTACTGTGTCCGCAGCAAGATGCTTGGTCACAGTATTGCGTGACAAACCTGTGCGCCGCGCGATCTCGCGGATCGACAGCTTCTGTCGCAAGTGCATACGGCGAATGATGTTCAAAAGTCCCATGTGGATCACTCCGTTGCCCCCGCCGCTCGCCGCTTCGAGGGAAGGTTCACATGGCTCAGTTCTCAGTGGAAATTACGCGCCTACCCGGCTCAGTTCTGGGTGGAAATCAACAGCTTTGCGCCTTCGCCGGGGACCATCCCGAGGCGGGCAAGATCTTCAAAGCCATCGACTGAGAGGACCCATCATGTCCTGCCCCCCCGCACGACGGGGCGGGGCATGGCTCAGCCGAGGAGCTTCAACAACGCGTCGCGTTGCGCGGTATGTTTTCCGGAGTTGTCGCGCTTCAACTTGTTCAGGTTGAGGAGTTTCCACTTCACGGCCGGTAGGTCAGCAGCTTGCGACCGGTCGATCGCCGCAAAGTCAGGCGCTCCGTCCTGCAGTGTCAGGAGGAACTTCCTGGCCTTGTCATCGAGCCTCGATTGCAGATCGGCGACCAGTCTTTTGCGGGTCGCCAAGAGTGTGTCGAGAGGGACGGGTGTCCTGGTCATGCCCTCGAATTCCCGCGCATAGGGTTGCGCGAGATCAATCAGGTTGGGATCGAGCAGCTCATGCGCCGGGCGCGGGGAGCTGGCAACATAGATCAGGAAAGTAAGGAACAGGTCCTGCGTCAGGCCTTCGTTTTCGTAAAGAAGCGTGACGTCGTAGAGATCCCGGGGGTGCTGCCTGTCCAAGGCGGCGTGCAGCTTTCCAGCGAACAGGTCCTCGAACGAGACGATCTGCATTTCGGCATAGCCGTAGGCATCCTCGACGGCGGCCGAGACGGCCCGAGTCTCCGGGTCGTGGACGACGCCCCGGGTCACGGGTGAGGTTTCGATTTTGATCTCGGCATTCCCAAGACGCGCCAAGAGCCGCGTGGCCCCGCCGCCGCCTCCCTGGATGGGCTGAGATTTCGCGCCGCGGATGCCGGTCTTAATGGCCGCCGCAAGGCGATCCATCGCGGCATTGATCTCGGCCAGGCTCTCGGTGCGTTCCTTGATTGGCAGGTAGGTCAGGTCTATGTCGACCGACAACCGCGGCAGGTCGCGGTAGAACAAGTTGATCGCCGTACCGCCTTTGAGCGCGAAGACACTTTCGCCCGCGACATGGGAAAGGACGCGTACCAGGAGTGCAACCTGGGCTTCATAGGTCTCACGCGCCACTCTCGGCCTCCGGTTTCACGAATTCTTCCGGCACCACGATCCGGTAGTGTGGGTGGATCTTGCCGCCTTTGATCAGGGCTCGGTCGCCGCTTCCGAGGTCGAAGGCCTGCGGGTCGATCCGCTTGCGCCAAGGATGATTGTGACGGTCGGCGAAGACGAAGAACAGGCGCTTGACTTTGATCTTGCGGCACGCCTGCAAGAGGTCAGAAAGCAGTCTCGGGCGCAGGTTTGTCAGGCTCTCGAAGACCATGTCGAGCGTGTGAAAACTTTCATTGTCGGGCAGTTCGTCCATGGCTTCCAAGATCGCGCGCTCCGGCGTCGACATCGTGAGACCCCAATCCCATGGTAGGCCCGTCCTGTTACCTAGGGTCACGCCGAGCTTCGGATCGGCGAACAAGGACCGGGGGCGGATATTGATCGGGACATCCGTCGGCAGTTTGACCAACCACTTCGGGATACTGTCGCCATAGACCCAGACCGGGGCGCTTTCCCCGAGGCGCAAGTAGTGGGCATGTCCCTGTTCGCCAAGCGCCGTCGTGCCACCGACGTGCAGATCATGGCCCATGATGTGCTGCATGGACAGGATGCAGGTCTTCCAGTTGATGCTGTTCGACGGCGGGGTGCTTGGGGTGTTCGGGAGCGGCCGGCGGAAGACACCGCGGGCGATACGGTCCAGCCAGCCGCGTTTGACATAGTCGCGAAAACTCTCATAGGCGATGCCATGCGAGACGAGCCATGCGGCATCGACCAGATACCCGGCCGGCACAGCGTCGATCAGCTTCTTCAGGTTTTGTGATCTTACGGCGTCCATGACACCTAAAGTGACATGTTTCTAAAGAGAGTGCCACTGGTTACTTTGGAGGAAGACGGTTTTCAGCGTTATAGACGCTCCAAACTGCAGATCGTCAAAGAGCTTGGTGAGCGGCTTCAAACAGAGGGAGATCCGACGAAGCATGGTATCATGATGGCCGCCGTGCTGCTGTGATTGCCGACTGTCGGTTCGGGCGCCTCCCGGCGTGCCGCCGGGACCGGGCCTTGGTCCTGCGGGGGCTGTTGAAGAAGTCCGATGTCTCTGATTCTGTTGGCTGAATGTAAGCCGACGGGCTTGTCATGTGCCTTGATCCAGACATTCATCCTCATGCCCGCGGCTCCGCCAGCAGGTCGATGCCGAGCGCGCTGCACAGGCGCAGATAGGTGTCGAGTGTCGCCTTGGCGGTGCCGCGCTCGATCTTCGACAGGTTGCTCTGATCGACCCCAGCGCTGCTCGCGAGGTCGCCCTGCTTGATGGCGAGCGCTTCACGCCGGGTGCGCATGAGGTTGCCGAGTTCTGTCGCGCTGTGGATCTGCAGCTCTGGCCAAAGGTTTTGGTTATTTCGCCAAAACATAGTGGGCAGGGACGTTCCAGGCAACAAATTTGGCCGATCAGCCAAATTCGCATCTCAGACGGCGAAGGTTCGCACCATTTTGGTTATCAAGCCAAATCAAGCAGACGGGCGCGCTTGAGCGGATGCGCCTCGCGTTATCATTCTTTTTGACGATTGCGCGCCAAAAGCGCGACAGATTCCGCGCCATTTGCGCGCCATCAGAACCGAGTGATCTTGGTGATGACGGCTAAAAGGGCATTCAGATACCGGAGCGCCCCTCAAGGCCAGCCTGCGCATCACCATCTGATCCGGGAACGCGCATCTCGAACACGTTGTCGATCACCGTATAGTCGAAATACCCCAACCGTGCGATGGGTCGGATCGCGGGGACGTCAAGTCGGCCGTCCTGTCGAATGACACGGTCGTCGATGTGGATTTTTTCCACGCGCGCAAACACGATGTCGATTGTTCCGACAGGCGAGTTTCCTTTGATGCGGTGGGTGGACAGGTAGCGACACTCGAACTTGACCGGGCTTTCACGCACCATCGGAATCGGAGCGTTGTCGGCATAGTCGCGCGTGACGGTCAGATGATCGAATTCGGTTTCACCGGGCGGCAAGGCCATTGCGCTGAGATTGACCTGCTCGCGCAGATCCCATGTGGCCATGTTCCAGACGAACCAACCGGCAGTCTCGGCGTTGATGACCGTGTCCTTGCGCCGCCCATCCGGGTATTGATTGGCGGAGAACATCACCATGGGCGGGTCGAAGGACAGGTTCTGCCATTGGCTGTAGGGGGCGATGTTCTCGACTCCCGTGGGGCCGACCGAAGACAGCCACCCGATCGGCCGGGGGATCGTGCAACTCTTGAAAGGGGAAAAAGGCAACGGGCTCGGTTCGAGATGGGGGGCATATTTCATGGCTGATTTGTCCTCGGCTGCTGTGCATTAAGTAACATATCACCGATATATCGGTTGCATGGCAAGTGATTCCTTGCCAAGACCGCCGTGTCGCAAGAGCGGCTTTCAGTGAGTGCGGGGGGAATCATGGGTAGCCAGTCGGATCAGGCCGTTGCGTTGCTGCAGGACATGATCGAACGGGGAGAGCTGAAGCCCGGCTCGATGGTTTCGGAACGCGGGCTTGTGGAAGCGACCGGATTGGGCAGAACGCCGGTGCGTGAAGCGCTTCAGAGGCTCGCCCTGACCCGGATGCTGCGGATACATGCCAGCAAGGGGATCGAGATCCCGGCTGTGTCGGTCGAGGATCAGCTTAATGGGCTCGAAGTCCGCCGCGTGATGGAACGCCTGTCCGTGCTGCTGGCCTGCCAGCGCGCGACATCGAAAGACACCGGCGAGCTGGCCCAATTGCGGGCAACTTTGGCTGACGCGTTCGATCTGCGCGGCTATGCCGAAACCGTGCGGCAGACCCACGCAGTCATCATTCGCGCAACAGGCAACCCTTATCTCGAAGCCGCACTGACCCCACTGCAAAGCCTGTCACGCAGATTCTGGTTTCTGCATGTGCAGGACGAGACCAAGGAAATCACTGCGGGAAAGGCGCTGCACACAGCCATCCTGTCAGGCGTCATGGAGCGCGATGCCGATGCTGCTTGTGCCGCATCACTGGCGCTGAACGACTATCTTGTGCGCTTCGCACTTGCGACAGTGTCAGAACGGGCAAGACCTGCGTCCTGACTGCCGGGCGTTCCCACGACAAACGCCCCCCTCTCTCCATCACTTTTCTACACCGGACAGGGAGTGGAGGGTTCAGACGGCCCCGACCCGACCCGGCAACCGCCCACCGAGGACGCGGAAGAGGTCGTGACCGAGGCGCTGCGCGATCTGGCCCGCTGGCTCTACCGCCAGCTTGAGGCCGAATATGACCACCTCACCTCGGACGAGGCCATCGAGGAAGGGATCATCGTCAACGAGTACACCTTCACGGAAGGCGGACGGCGCTTCGGGTGATGATCAATGACGACGCGCAGTTCATTTGATCTTTACAATAGGGTCATATGAACTATGTTGAGGGCGATGGAGGACGACATGCACGTCGCAGAGAAAATCCGGGAACCTGCACAGGTCAACGCCGTCGCGTTGAAGGCCTATGCGCGCGTGGCCGATGCCTGGGGCCTCAACCTGAACGAAGCGGCTGGCCTTGCCGACATGACGGTGAGCACGTGGAAGCGTGCCAAGAAGCCGGACTTTGCGGGAGAACTGACCAAGGATCAACTGCTGCGACTCAGTGCGGTGATCGGCATCTACAAGTCGCTCGAACTCTACTTCTCTGAGCCGCTCGCGCGAAGCTGGTTCACCCGACCGAACACAGGGCCGCTGTTTGGGGGTAGCCGTCCGGTTGACATCGCCATCGACGGTGGCTTGCCGCAGATCCTCGCAGTGCGGACCTATCTCGATGCCCTTCGTGGTGGGGCATGAAGCAGACCGAGATTTCTGATCGCGGTCTCGTTCGCCTCCTGCCCGCCACCTACCACAAACCGCCATCGCTGCGCGGTCTCGTCGATAGCGATGACGAGATGGCGATCTTGGCAGAGATCGAGGGGCTGACCAGTGGCCGTCTTCTGGCCGAACGCGGGCGCAACCCGCATCTGGACCCGCGCGAGCTTGCCTGGCAGCGACGCAGCCGCGATCTGCGCATCTACGGCGACAGCCATGTCAATGCAGCCTTCACCTATACCCGCGCAGGAGGGAACCGCTTCAACATCGAGGAGCGCGGAGCTTGGTATTGCGCATGGGAAGTGATGGTGTCCGTCAGCGAAGTGGCCTGGCACCGCACGCGCGAACTTAGCTTTACGGGCAGCTTCCATGACAGCGCCCGCTATGTGGAACTGCTGGCGGATTTCATCGGGATCTTCGATGATCTGACCGATGAGCGGGAACATCCGGCGCTGCATCCCGATCCGGCCGTTGGATATCCTGAGGGGCAAAACCTAGCCCAACATCTGCGCCGATCGGGATCCCGCGGTCTGATTTACCCATCAGTCCGGGCGCCTGCTCCTGGCGGGAATTGTCTGGTCTGCTTCGAGCCGCACGCCATTCAGAACGTCCGACCGGGCGCATCCTGGGATCTTGTTTGGGATGGGACAGCACACTACTCGATTACGGCTGTCGGCTGACCAGTCAGTGTCCGTGCGCCCTTGGAGGTCCGAAGAAATGAAAGCACCTAGCGACATCAGCCCCGACATCACAACCTTGAAGCGATGCGACCATCAGGCGTTCTTTGAGGCGTTGGATTCCCCGGGTTCACCGACCGAGGCGCTGCGTGCCGCTTTTCGCAGGCGAAAGCACCTCCGTGCGGGTAAGCACGATTTCACGCAGTCCGACGAGTGATGTTCGTCACTTGTTCCCGTCGATCCACTTCGACATCAGGCCCTTATCGCGAAAGCATTCATCCGGGACAGCGCGGCGCTTGATGCGAGCGAGACGCTCGGCAAAGGCGACCTGCTTGGATGATGGCCGGCTGTCGAGCGCGGAGAGGGGTTTCATCTGCGCCTGCGCGTCGATCCAGGCGCTTAAGGAGCGCCGATCCTGCTGGATCTCCCACGGCAGCAGGGTCTGGTTTCGCAGGGCCAATGACCGCGCATAGGCGATCTGACGCGGGGTGGTCGGCAGGGCAAAGGTCGTGGCTTCCATGGGATATCTCCCTTGTGGCGTTGAGTTTATATATAGAACATTACGGGAACAAAATCAAGTCGCGCATCCGCAGTTCCGGGGTTTGAGAGGCAGAGGGGAGCGGGAAAAGGTTAAGCCGAAGGGGGAAAGAGAGAGTGCCCCGCCGGTTTGTACTTGTCCCAATCCGGAGATCCTCGATGACGTTTCAGACTTCTCTTGCAACCGCGCAGCCGCTGGTTGCACCACTGCAATGCACCGACACTGCCGCCGCTATTTTGATCGTGGCGCAATCCCTGCAGCCCGATCTGGCGCAGGGCTTCCAGATCGACGCCCTGCGCCTGCGCCTCGAGATGGAGCGTGCCTTCGGCGGCTCCGATGCGATGGGCGCTTGGGATTGGAAACTGGCCTATGAGGCGGGCGAGGCCGCACTTGTCCTCTTCCTGCGGAAATTCGGCCGCGCGCTGCTGGCCCGGGCTGGATCACTTGCCGCACTGATGCCGATCCTCGCCAAAGTTTCGGGGCTTCTGCCAACCCATACGCGACGGTCTGAAGAAATGGAGCGCTTCCAGCAATTCTCGACGCCCCTGCCCATGGGACTCGCGGCGCTCGCCGCCGCGCAGATCACGCCATGCGACCTGGTCCTCGAGCCGTCGGCCGGGACCGGGCTTCTGGCGATCCTCGCCGAGATCGCGGGCGGGAGCCTCGCGCTGAACGAGTTGGCAGACACCCGCGCCGACCTTCTGCGCTTGCTGTTCCCGGGCTGCCCGGTCTTTCGCTTTGACGCCGCGCAGATTGACGATCATCTCGACGCGGGCGTTCGCCCGAGCCTCATCCTGATGAACCCGCCCTTCTCGGCGGTTGCCAACGTCGATGGCCGCAACACCGAAGCGACGGCGCGGCATCTGCGCTCGGCGCTTGCCCGGCTGACCCCTGGTGGACGGCTGGTTGCCATCACGGGTGCGAGTTTCGCGCCAGAAACGCAGGCCTGGTCCGAAACCTTCGGTCGCCTGACCGAGTCCGCGCATCTGGTTTTCACCGGCGCGGTGTCGGGAGCCGCCTTCGCCAAGCATGGCACCAGCTTTGAGACGCGGATCTCGGTCTTTGACAAATGCCGTGGCGGCGAGCAGGGCGGCGTAACGGCTGACCTGCGTCAGCCGATGTCTACGGACGTTGCGCATCTTCTCTCTCGGATCACGGCCGAGGTCCCGCCGCGTCTCGAGTTGGATCAGGCCGCCATGCCAAGTTTGGGCCGCTCTTCGCTCTTCTTGGGAAGCTCTGCCCCAGCCACGCGCAAGACCCTCGGCACATCACGCGCGACCACTGTGGCCCAGCCCGATCAGTCGGATGCACAAGTTGGGGTTGAAGATCTGGCCTATACGCTGCGCGATGCGACTGAGGAGGCCAATACCGCGCGCCTTTCCGATGCGATCTACGAGACCTTCCGCCTGCAGACGATCGACATCCCCGGGGCGGAACCGCATCCAACCAAGCTGGTGCAGTCGGCCGCCATGGCCTCGGTCGTACCGCCCAAACCCAGCTACCACCCCAAGCTGCCCGCCGCCGTTCTACGCGACGGCATGCTCTCTGACGCACAGCTCGAGACTGTGATCTACGCTGGTGAGGCTCATTCTGCGCACCTCGCTGGATCGTGGTGCGTCGATGAAACCGGCGACATGGTCTCGGTCGCGCCTGACGATGCGCCGGACGCCGTCCACTTTCGCCGTGGCTTCTTCCTTGGCGATGGCACGGGGGCGGGCAAGGGCCGTCAGTCGGCCGGGATCGTGCTCGACAACTGGGTCCAAGGCCGCCGCAAGGCGCTCTGGATCTCGAAAAGCGACAAGCTGCTGGAGGATGCGCAGCGCGACTGGTCTGCGCTGGGTCAGGAGCGGCTGCTCGTCACGCCGCTCTCGCGCTTTGCCCAAGGCTACAACATCCCGCTCACCGAGGGCATCCTTTTCACCACCTATGCGACGCTGCGCTCGGAAGAGCGCGGGGCCAAGAAATCCCGCGTCGACCAGATCGTCGATTGGCTGGGGGTGGATTTCGACGGGGTGATCCTGTTTGACGAAAGCCACGCCATGGCCAATGCCGCAGGCAGCAAGGGTAATCGTGGGGACACGGAAGCCTCGCAGCAGGGCAGGGCGGGCCTGCGCCTGCAGAACAAGTTGCCCAATGCCCGCGTGGTCTATGTCTCGGCCACGGGTGCGACGACGGTCCACAATCTCGCCTATGCACAGCGGCTCGGGCTCTGGGGCGGGGAGGATTTCCCCTTCGCAACCCGCGGGGAGTTCGTCGAGGCTATCGAGGCGGGCGGCGTCGCGGCGATGGAGGTCCTCGCCCGCGACCTGCGCTCGCTTGGCCTCTACACAGCCCGATCGCTCTCTTATGACGGCGTCGAATACGCGATGCTGGAACATGCGCTCACCCCCGAGCAGCGCTGCATCTACGATGCCTATGCAGGGGCCTTCGCCATCATCCACAACAACCTCGCCGCCGCGATGGAGGCGGCGAACATCACGGGTGAGAACGGCACGCTGAACCGCCAGGCCAAATCTGCCGCGCGCTCAGCCTTCGAGTCCGCCAAGCAGCGCTTCTTCGGCCATCTGTTGACTTCGATGAAAACCCCCACGCTGATCGCGGCACTTGATGCTGATCTCTCGGCAGGCCATGCGGCCGTCATCCAGATCGTCTCGACCGGCGAGGCACTGATGGAGCGCCGCCTGTCGGAGATCCCGACCGAGGAGTGGAACGACATCCGCGTCGACATCACACCGAGGGAATACGTCTTATCCGGAACTCCGGATAAGACATAATATGCCGCATCCGCGTTATGCAGAGCGCGGCGCTTCAACTCGTTGATCTGCTGTTTCATTTTGGGATCTCCGCTTGGCATAATCATGATGCCTCTGCTCTCAACCGCAGAAGGACACCCTGACATGACCTCCCCCTCCAACTCTCACCCCGGCGGCGCGGCAGCCAACGGTCGCGGAGGCACGCTTACAGCGTGACCTTTTGACCGCTATGGTTGGATGGAGTGGAAAAATGACGGAAATTACAGGTGGTCGACAAGGGCAGCACGGCGGCACAATTGGCGCGAGTTCGGGCACGGCTGGCCGAGCTGGATAAGGAACAACGTCAGCTTCTGCAGGAGCTTTCGGCGCTGGAGGCCCAACAAACCGCAGAAATAGCCGCGCAAGCCAAACGTCCATCCTTTGAAAATGCCCCTGTCACCAACATGTCGACGTCGGGCGAAAAGGTCGAACTGTTCCGCAACCTGTTTGCTGGCCGCCCGGACGTGCTTCCGGTGCGATGGGAAAACCGCAAGACAGGACGCGCCGGCTATTCGCCTGCCTGCTTCAATGAATGGGTGAAAGGCATCTGCGGAAAGCCGACCGTCAAATGCGGGGACTGCAAGCATCAGCGGTTCATACCCGCCAACGCCGGCGTCATCGAACGGCACCTGCGGGGCGGCGAGGGCCCTTCGGCTGATTTCGTGGCCGGCGTTTATCCTTTGCTGCGGGATGATACCTGTTGGTTCTTGGCAGCAGATTTTGACAAAACGTCTTGGGCAGAAGACGCCAGTGCCCTGCTTGCAACTTGCCGGACGAAGGGTGTGCCTGCTGCACTGGAACGGTCCCGCTCGGGCAATGGGGGCCACGTCTGGATATTCTTCGCCGAACCTGTGTCGGCTCGGGCGGCTCGCCAGCTTGGATCGACACTGATCACGGAAACAATGGAGAAACGGCCAGAGATCGGATTTGCTTCCTATGACCGCCTCTTTCCGAACCAGGATACGATGCCCGTCGGCGGCTTCGGAAACCTGATCGCCCTGCCGCTGCAGCACAGCGCGCGGAAGGCCGGCAACAGCGTCTTCCTCGATCCGGATCTCCAGCCGTACGACGACCAGTGGGCATTTCTGTCGATGCTGCCAAGAATGTCGGCGGAGGCGGTAACCAGTATTGTTGCAGCCGCAGAGGTATCTGGTCAGGTGCTGGCAGTCCGGATGCCGGTTGATGATGAAAATGCTGACGAGCCGTGGAAAATGTCGCCGTCGCGCCGCCCGAAGGCGAAACCTGAGAATCTGGTAACCCCGAGCGCCGTCAAGGTAACCATCGCCGATCAGATCTACATCGACCGGACAGGGCTGCCCTCTGCGATGATAGCCCAATTGGTTCGCGTCGCGGCGTTCCAGAACCCGGAGTTCTATCGGGCACAGGCTATGCGACTGCCCACATTCGGAAAACCTCGCGTGGTCTCCTGTGCCGAGCTGCATCCGCGCCACATTGCCTTACCTCGAGGCTGCTTTGATGAAGCTGTTGAAGTCCTGAGCGAACAAGGTGCGAAAGCAGAACTGGACGACCAGCGGAGCAATGGAGCCCCGCTGCCGGACACGGTCAGATTCCTTGGCGAGCTTCGGCCGCAGCAACAGCGCGCCTTCGACGCGCTTGCAGCCCATGATACTGGCGTGCTCGCGGCGACCACAGCCTTTGGCAAAACCGTTGTCGCTTCCGCCCTGATTGGTCATCGCGCCCGAAACACGCTGGTTCTGGTCCATCGTCGGGAACTTCTCGACCAGTGGGTTGAGCGGCTGAAGACGTTCCTTCAGATCGACCCCAAACAGATTGGTGCAATCGGCGGCGGAAAGCGAAAACCGACTGGTGTGGTCGACGTGGCGCTGATCCAGAGCCTGGTCAGGAACGGCGAAGTCGACGACATCGTGGCAGATTACGGTCAGCTTATCGTTGATGAGTGCCACCATCTGTCAGCAGCGAGTTTTGAACTTGTCGCGCGCAGAACGAAGGCGCGCTATATCGCCGGTTTGTCGGCAACCATCGCCCGAAAAGATGGGCATCATCCCATCATCTTCATGCAATGCGGTCCCGTTCGGCATCGGGTGCATGCCAGATCACAGGCTGCTGAGAGTGGCATTCGTCATCGGGCGCGTGAGCGTCACACGCGGTTCAAACTGCCTGAAGTGCTGGCGATGGCCGAACGACCGTCGATGCCCGCGATCTACGCGGCGCTGGCAGACAACGATGGGCGGAACGATCAGATCTTTGATGATGTGCTGAAATCGCTCGAGGCGAAGCGCTCCCCGATCGTCTTGACTGAACGCAAAGATCATCTGGATTACCTGCAGCAGCGGTTCTCGAGTTTTGCGAAGAACCTGGTCGTGCTGCGGGGAGGCATGTCGGCGAAAGACCGGAGGTCTGCCGCCGCCGCGCTGAATGTCCCCGATGACGAGGAGCGGTTGATCCTGGCGACAGGACGCTACATTGGGGAGGGCTTTGACGACCCCCGGCTCGATACCTTGTTCCTGACGATGCCGATCGCGTGGAAGGGAACACTTGCGCAGTATGTTGGCCGTCTGCACCGACAGCATGACGGCAAGAAGGATGTTCTGGTCGTGGATTACGTCGACAGCGCCGTCCCTGTTCTCGCCAGAATGGCCGCAAAGCGTCGAACGGGATACCGCGCCCTCGGCTATGTGATGGAATAGCAGCGCCCCACTTTGGGCGGGACGCTGCTGTTGAATTGGGCGCGCGGAGCGCAGGACGGTGAAGTATCCACTATCGCGGCTTTGCGCCGGTTGCGGCAGCGAGGATCGACATGAGTTTGTCCGAGGGCGGCCGAAACTTACCCGGCTTGATCAGCGGGGCGTGGTGGGCATCAAGAAGGGCCAACTTCTCAGTCGGATCCGCGCGCAAATACATCTCGGTCGTCTGGAGGCTGGCATGACCCAGCCAAAGAGCGACCTTGCGGACATCGCCCGTGGCCTGAAGCGTGTGCATGGCGCAACTGTGCCGCAGCACATGCGGGGTCACGTGCTTGTCGGCAATCGAAGGGGTAGCGCGTTCTGCTGCAGCAACATGTTGACGGAGCCGGTAGGCAAAACCATCACGCGACATCGGACCGCCATCGCGATTCAGGAATAGTTCCGGCCCGAAATCGTCGGGACGAACGGCTAGCCAAGCCCGAATGGCTGCTTGCGTCTCCTTCCAGAGCGGCAGCACCCGTTCCCGACGGCCTTTCCCGAGCACACGGATGCTGGCGAACGATCCCCTTGGGAAATCGTCCATCCGAACTGCGAGAAGCTCAGACGCTCGCAAACCTGCGGCATAGGCCAGGTGAAGCATTGCCCGATCGCGCTGCCCGGCAGGAGTTCTGTTGTCTGGGGCTGCAAGTAGGGCGCGCACCTCGTCCTTCGTCAGGTAGTCGATCAGTTTTACATCTGTGCGTTTGACGGGCAGCGCCCTGACCATCATCGCTTGTTCGAGGCAGGCTGCGCGCCTTGGCTCAAGGAAGCGGAAAAACGCTTTGATCGCAGCCAGTCTCGCATTACGGGATCGAACAGTATTGGCGCGTCCTTCTTCGATATGCTCGAGGAAGGCCCTGATCAGCCTGACATCGAGATCCTCAATCGCGAGGTCTGATGGCTGCCGTTTATAGTGCGCAGCCGCAAACCGCAGCAGCAGGGTGAACGCGTGGGCATAGGCGGCGATGGTATGTTGGCTGGCGCCACGCTCATGAGGCAGATGCTTCTGCAGGAAAGCCGACAGGTCTGGCGCGAGCGGGGTCATGCTGCACCCCCGATCCACATCTCTTCCGCCCTTGCCGCGATCATTTGCAACAAGACAGGCGTGGCCTCGAGGTACCAATAGGTATTGTTGATATCGACATGGCCGAGATAGGTGCTCAGAGCCCGCATGTGCCGCAAGACGGACTGCGGATCAGACCCGCAGCGTTCGAGGGATCGAACCGCGAAGGTGTGGCGCAAATCGTGTAGCCGAGGGCCGGGGCCAGTCGGACGGCGATACCCCAGCTTGCGCACGATCCGAACGAAGACCACGTGCGCCCTCGTCGCCGTTGGTGCGTGACCGTGCCCGAGCACGAAAAGGTCATGACCGGCATCACGGACGATGCGCCGCCGATCAAGATAGCGCTCCAACGCTGCACGGGTCGAGGCGTGAAGCGGGACGAGGCGGCTCTTGCCAAATTTGCCCTTGCGTATCATCAGGCCATCTTCCGTCAGGTCGTCGCAACGCAGGGACAAAGCTTCCGAGATGCGAAGACCTGTAGAGGCCAGCAACCCGAACAGCGTGTGATAGGTCTGTGGGCTGATCGGGGACAGGCCCGGAACCAGTAGTGCCTCCGCTAGGATGCCACTGATCTGGTCGTGCGAAAGGATGTAGGGCGCAGGTCGGCGGCGCCTTGACCGGCCGAACAATCCTGCCACCGGAACCTCATGTTGCACGTCCTCTGCATGCAGAAACATCGCAAAGACGCGGGCCTGATCATACCGGTCTTGCGCTGAATTGGGCGTGGCCGCGCTGCCCACCCACGCGAGGATCAGTGACGCGGTGACGCGCTCATCGGACCGGTCAGCGGCGAAGGCCGCGAAATCGTGCAAGGACTTCTCATGTTTGTTGAACCCCTTTCCGAGGGCGCGGTGCAGGTTGATATAGCGGTCAACATGGCGGTGAATCATGCTGAATACCCCGGCCAAGGCTGGGCAACCGCCCCCAGCATATCGACATCGACCTTGGCGTAGATTGCCGTGGTGTCGCGCGACGTGTGGCGAAGAGCAGCCCCAATCTGATCGAGTTCGGCCCCATCGCGTAGCCATGCGGAGGCCAGCGAATGCCGAAACACATGCGAGCCGGTTGGCAAACCAACGAAACCGCTGCGGGACAGGACGCGTGAGACGATACCGGCAATCTCAGCGGATGAACGAAATGGCGTGAAAGGGGCCTGAGTGCGCAAGAAGACCAGATCGGATGCAACCACCGGGCGTGCGTCCTCGATATAGGTGAGCAGCGCGTCGCCGACGTCCTGCGGCAAAGGCATGAACACCCCGCGTCGGCTCTTGCCGTGCAATCGCAACCTGCTCGCGCGCCAGTCGATGTCGGCGAGGCGGAGCTGCCAGATATCGCCAGCCCGCAGGGCCATCCGCGCGAGAAGCAGGATGATGGCGCGGTCCCGCACCTCAACGGCTGTGACTGTGCCGCAGGACGCGACGATCTCTTCGATGGTCGAAGCCGGGATCGTCTTTGGGACGGTGGAAAGCCTGCGTCGCACCCCTGACGGCACCGCAAGAAGCAGCGACGGAGCACAATGTCCTTGGCCAATCATGAAGCGTAAGAATGTGCGCAGTACTGTTATCGTCATGCGGGCTGACGATCGAGAGCGATCCTCGCCCTGATCCAGAACAATCGAGCGGACGGCCGCTGCGGTGAACCCCTGCGGTTCCGATCCAAGCTTCATCAGCCAGCGGCCCAACTCTTGCTGATAGCGCCGGATCGTCTCGGACGTGGCGCCGCGCTCCCGACGCATCCAAGTGGTAAAATCGGCGAGACGTGGATCGGCCGGTGGTTCAGTGGCCACCGTCACCGGGATCAATCCTTCTATTCTGAGGAAAGCCACGAAGGCGCGCGCACCACGGCGACGATCCTTGGTGCCGGTCCCCGCTACCCGTTTGCCGCGCTTCGTTTTGATCCCGCATTGGCAGTCGTGCTGGGCAAACAGCTCGATCAGGTCACCATCGATGCCTTCTCTCGGAACTCGCATTTGCAGGGCCCATTCGGCGAAATGCCGGGCCTGGCTGATGCGGGAGCTGTAGGTGACCCTGCTGTAGCCTTGGGTCGCGAGGTTTGCCGAAAAGCCGGCCAAATGCGGGCCGAGCCGGGCAACCGCATCAGGAATAGCAACCTGACCAGCACCTTCGAGATGCCGCAAAAATCTGCGGGCATCGGTGATGTAGCCTGGGTCCTGCAACTGTGCAGCACTATAGCGACCGCACCGACACCGGTGCCGCGCAAAACGATCGACCGCCGCAGCATCAAGATCCTTGATCGCGACACGTCGGTCGGCGGCCCACTTCAGGAAATGCCGTGCCGCACTGAGAGCGCCAGCGGACAGGTTGGGATTGTCCGCAAGATAGGCGTTTACGAGTGCTTGGTCGACGACAGCCCCGTTGGCTGCCGCGCCGCCGGGGTGAGAGTTGGAGGGGGAGGTCATGTCAGGGTGTCCTTCTGCGGTTGAGAGCAGAGGCATCATGATTATGCCAAGCGGAGATCCCAAAATGAAACAGCAGATCAACGAGTTGAAGCGCCGCGCTCTGCATAACGCGGATGCGGCATATTACGTCCTGGATTACCTCGCCCATTCCTTCCCGGTGCAGCTCTACGAGCCCTTCACCGACAGCGAAGGCAATCTGTCGTCCCGGCCTGTGGTGCGGGATGGCCAGCCGGTCGAGTGTCGGGAGGCTGCCCGCCGCCGCGACGCGCTGATCGAGAAGCTGGCCTCTTTGCCGCCTGTGCCGGGGGCACTCGACCAGATCGTTCAGCGCTTCGGCACCGATCTCGCGGCCGAGGTCACGGGCCGCTCGCGCAGGATCGTCAGGAAGGGAGAGGGTCCTTCGGCGCGCCTCGTCGTGGAAAGCCGGGCGGTTTCCGCCAACCTTGCGGAAACCGCGGCCTTCATGGATGACCAGAAACGCATCCTGATTTTCTCGGATGCCGGCGGCACCGGGCGCAGCTATCACGCCGATCTTGGTGCGAAAAACCAGCGCTTGCGCGTCCACTATCTCCTGGAACCCGGCTGGAAGGCTGACGCAGCCATCCAGGGTCTCGGGCGCACCAATCGCACCAACCAGGCGCAACCGCCGCTGTTCCGGCCCGTGGCCACCGATGTGAAGGCGGAGAAGCGGTTCCTGTCGACCATCGCGCGCCGCCTCGACACGCTTGGCGCCATCACGCGCGGCCAGCGCCAGACCGGCGGGCAGGGGCTGTTCCGACCCGAGGACAACCTCGAGTCCCCCTATGCCCGCGATGCTTTGCGTCAGCTTTACCGCAAACTCTATCGCGGTGACGTGCCGGGTTGCTCGCTCTTGGCTTTCGAGGATGCGACCGGACTCAGCCTCACAGATGACAACGGTCTGAAGGACGATCTGCCCCCGATCACGACTTTCCTCAATCGCCTGCTGGCGCTGACGATTGCGATGCAGGGCATCCTGTTTACTGCCTTCGAGGAGCTTTTGGCGCAGCGCATCGAAGGTGCTATCGCCGCCGGGATATATGACCTCGGGCTGGAAACCCTGCGCGCCGAGAGCTTCCGCGTCTCGGATGCTCGGGTGATCTACACCCATCCCGGCTCTGGTGCCGAAACCCAGCTTCTGACCATCGCGCAGAAGATCCGCAATGCCCCAATCTCCTTGGCCGATACGCTGGACTGGCTGGATGACCCGAAGGCGCGTTTATTGGTCAACAGCCGCTCGGGGCGTGCGGCAGTGCAGGTGCCCGCGACTAGCCTGATGCTGGACGACGGCACCATTGAGCCGCGCCTTCGGCTGATCCGGCCAACGGAAAACCACACGTTCCCGGTCAAGATGATGGAGGACACCCATTGGTTGGAAGCTGATCGCACGGCCTTTGCCGCCGCCTGGACTTCGGAACTGGCTGAAGTGCCGGAGTTCTCGGAAGCCACGCTCCACATCGTGGCGGGCCTCTTGCTGCCGATCTGGAAGCAGCTCCCGCAGGACGAAACCCGTGTTTACCGCCTCCAGACCGACAATGGCCAACGCATCATCGGCCGTAGGGTTTCGCCCGCTTGGGTCGCGACCACGCTGGCGGGTGACGCGCCGCGGCTCTCAGCGGCGCAGATCCATGCCCTCGTTCTCGAGGGCAAGACCGTGGTGCGCTTGGCCGAAGGGATGGAGTTGCACCGCTCCCGCGTCATGGGCATCAACCGGATCGAGCTGTCCGGCTTCTCTGAGGCCGCCAAGGACCGGCTCAAGGCCGATGGCTTCTTCTCAGAAATCATCGCCTGGAAGCTGCGCCTTTTCTGTCCGACGGATCCCGGCGGTGTGAAAGTGCTCGATCAGCTGCTTGCACGTTTTCCCATCCAGGGCCTAGATGCACGCAAAGGTTGTTAATCGTGTGCGCCATGTCATTGGAAACAGAAGATCTGTTGCGAGACCTTTCGCAAAATGCCGAAAGCGTCTGCCGCCACTATCTCCCCGCCGGGAGGCGGGAAGGCTCTTACTGGATGGTCGGCGATCTGCAGAACAATCCAGGGAGATCACTGTTTGTCCGGCTAACCGGACCGACATCAGGGGCGGGCGCTTCTGGGAAATGGACGGACAGCGCGACGGGCGAACACGGCGATCTTCTCGACATCATTCGCGAACGCACGGGCATCACACGCTTTCCCGATCTTTTGGCCGAGGCCCGGGTGCATCTTGGCCGTCCGCACCCGGTTCTCCCGGATGCCAATTCCCCACGCAGCCGAAAATCCCCCTCGGGTACACCCGCAGCGGCATCGCGTTTGTTTGCGGCCTCGCTGCCTTTGGCGAGTTCACTGGCAGAAACCTACCTACGTTCCCGGGGCATCACCCAAACGGTGCCGAGCGCGGCCCTGCGCTTCCACCCAAAGTGCTGGCATCGGGATGAGGGTCAGACCAAGCCTGTGCCCAGACCAGCACTGATCGCTGCGGTCACGGATGGGGCAGGGGCCTTGCAGGGCGTGCATCGCACTTGGTTGGCACCTGACGGACAGGACAAGGCGGCTGTCGACACACCGCGCCGGGCTATGGGTCACCTTCTTGGCAATGCCGTCAGGATCGCTCCTGCAGATCAAACCCTCGTGCTAGGGGAAGGCATCGAGACCATGCTTTCTGTACGCGAGGCGGCACCTTCTTTGCCCGTCTGGTCGGCGCTCTCGTCGGGTCACCTCGGAGCAGTCCTGTTGCCGGATGGATTGCAGCGCCTCTACATTGCCATCGACCGCGATCCGGCGGGGCAGCGCGCGGCGGAAAGATTGACCGCCAGAGCAACTGAGGCCGGGATTGTGGTGCGGGTGCTGGAGCCACGTCTCGGGGATTTCAACGATGATCTGCGTGCCCACGGCGCTGAGGCGCTGCGCCAGCATCTGGCAAAGCAGATCGACCTCAAGGATCAGCATCGGCTGACGATCTGAACTCTAAAAGCGCAAAAGCAGTCAGGGAACGGGGCAGGGGTCAAGCATCGCTTGAGGAACTGGGTCGCGTCTCTCTCCTGTTCCCGGCTGTCAAACCCACCCGACACCCGCACGTCCTTCAAGAGATGGGCAGGCGGCCGTCAAAGGGGCCGCCCCTTCAAGGACGGGGGCAACTGATTTCCGCCGCGCACGCTGGCGTGCGCTTTGCATCGCGAGGCAAATCAGCCGCCCCCCGTCCTCCTCCACATGCGTTCCGGCCCCAAAGAGGGGGTGAAGGGGCGTCCCCAGTGACAGCTTCCGCAGCCCATGAAGGCCGCGCGGGATGTCGCGCGGGCCCGAGCAGCCGGAGGCAAAAGACCATGACGACCCAATTCCAGAGCGAAGGTTTCGACCGCAGCCCCGCCCTTTCCCAGACTGCCTGGGCGCTTCAGGAGCTTCAGCTCTACGGCACCCGTGCCTTCCAGGACGAGGTCGATCTGCGCCCAATGCCGGAACCGGAGTGCCTCAACGACGCGGTCAGCGATATCTTCGATGCCCTCGTCGCAACACTTGGCGACACCCGTATGGAACCCGACCTTGAAGAATTGCTCTGGGGCCAGGTCAACCTTTTCCACCGCGCCGCCGCCCGGACCGAGCGCCTACTCGATGACAACGAAGTGGCGCAACACCGCCTTCAGCGCGAACAGGACGGCTCCGAGGTGAAATCGACGGAGCTTGAGCGCCTGACGGCCGAAGGCACCAGCCTTGTCGAACGGCGGCATTGCCTGGAAGCCTTCCGCGACCGCAGCGCCGAGGCGTTTGAGCTGCACACGGGCTCCACCTGGCGGCCCCGCTCTGGCTCGATGGTGAACCACCGCCACCTGACGGCGGCCCTGATCGACAGCCGCGATTTCCTCTCCGCCAAGCGCCGCGCCGAAAACGAAGTGCTTCTGCCCGCAGGACCCAAGGTTGCCCTCACCGGCGGGACCGACTTCAACGATCACCGACTGATCTGGGCCAAGCTTGATCTGGTCCAGACCAAGTATCCCGACATGGTCCTTCTGCACGGTGGCAGCACCAAGGGGGCCGAACTCATCGCCGCCAAATGGGCTGATGCCCGCAAGGTCACGCAGGTCGCCTTCAAGCCCGACTGGACCAAGCATGCCAAGGCAGCACCCTTCAAGCGCAACGACGCCATGCTGGACGTGCTGCCCGTGGGTGTCCTCGTCTTCCCGGGCAATGGTATCCAGGAAAACCTTGCCGACAAGGCCAAAAAGCTCGGCATCCCGGTCCTGAAGTTCGAGAAGGGGGCATGAGCCCCTTTTAACTTCACTTTCGGGAGATCGAGCCATGACTGCGACACATATCTAACGACCGCTACGAGATGGCAGCCTGGGCACCGAGGCGGGCTTCCGTGTCGCCGCCGTTGTTGCGTTGCAGCATGCAGCAGCCCTGTCGCTGAATATGGTGGGGCCGCTGCGCATGTTGATTGTCTGCAGCCTGGCCGGAGCCCCTGGGCGTGAGCGTGAAACCTGGCGGACTATGCTGCCTTTCGCCCTTGCGGTTGTGGTCATTCTGCTGGCAACTTCCCTGTTGATCGACAGCGGTATGATCTGGCCCTGATTGCTTCAATCCTCACAACATCAAAGACACCATGACAGTTGCATCCCCGACAGGAACCCCGACCAGAACCTATCTCGCGGTTTTGGTCATGCTTGGCACCACCCATCTGCTGAATGATCTGATGCAATCGCTGATCCCGGCAGCTTATCCGATCCTGAAAGAGGCCTATCAGCTGGATTTCGTGCAAATTGGCATGATCACCATGACTTTCCAGATCGCGGGATCGCTGCTGCAACCGGTGATCGGCATGGTGACGGACCGGCACCCTGCGCCCTATTCGCCGGTGGTGGGGATGATGTTCACCCTCTCGGGCCTGGTCAGCCTGGCCTTCGCCCAGAGCTACGCGACTATTCTGGTCTCGGTCGCGCTGATCGGGATCGGCTCTTCGATCTTCCACCCCGAGGCAACGCGCATGGCCCGCTATGCCGCCGGTGGTCGGCAGGGGCTGGCACAGGGGATCTTCCAGGTAGGCGGTCAGGCCGGAGGCGCGCTCGGCCCGGTTTTTGCCGCCGTGATCATCGTGCCTTTTGGTCAGAACAGCCTGTCATGGTTCGCGGTGGCCGCGCTTCTCTCCATAGCGCTTTTGATATGGATTGGCAGCAAACAGCGGCAGATCAGCGCGGAATTCGTGAGCGCACGCAAAGCCGCGAAAACCGGCACCACCGGGCCACTGCTGTCACCCAGTACCATCGCGCTTGGCCTGTTCGTGCTGACTTTCCTGATGTTTACCAAGAACGTATATGGCGAGAGCTTCCGGTCGTTCTACACCTTTTACCTGATGGAGCGGTTCGGCCTGTCGATCCCTTCGGCTCAGATGATGTTGTTCATCTTCTTGCTGGCATCGGCGGTCGGGGCGCTGATCGGGGGTATCGTGGGTGACCGGATTGGCCGCTATCGGATCATCTGTATCTCCGTTCTCGGGCCTTTGCCGCTGACGCTCATACTGCCTTATGTGGACCTCTTCTGGACCGGAGTGCTGACGGTCATGATTAACCTGATTATGGCCAGCGCCTTCGCCTCGATCCTGATCTATGCGATGGAGATTCTGCCAAACCGCATCGGCCTGATTGGCGGATTGTTCTACGGGCTGAACTTCGGGCTTGGCGGCATCGCGGCGGCGCTGCTTGGTGTGCTGGCCGAAAGCTACGGGGTGGAAACGGTCTATCATATCTGCTCGTTCCTGCCCTTGGCAGGATTGCTGGCCTGGTTCCTGCCGAGAATAGAGGAGACAAAGGGCTGATAGGCAGTAGCTTCTGGTCCTCTCAGGATTTGCTGCGACGCCCGTCGAAGGGTCGGGTGTGTCCTGGTCGGCGGGTAATATACAGCCGCACAGCAGCCGAAAAGTTCTGCGGCCTCTCCAGGTGGACATCCTTGCAGTCATGGTCGGCCCTTAGCCGCCGGTCGAGCCTCGCCGATGCTGCGCTGCGGCATTCTCCGAAGCGGCCGTTCAGACAAAATGCAGCAAAATCATCCCAATCATTGCATCGATGCGGGACGAAGTCGTCATTCCGCAAGATGAACGATTCTGTCCGGCGCGAGAGTTTCAAGGAATGCCGTGTCGTGGCTGATCACGATCACCGCACCATCATAAGCAGCCAGCGCGGCTTCCAGTGCGGCTATCCCGTCCAGATCGAGGTGATTGGTCGGCTCATCCAGAATCAGCAACAACGGCAGCGGCATGGACCCGAGGGCGCAGGCCAGACCGGCGCGCAGGCGCTCGCCGCCGCTCAATTCACCCGCATAGCGCAAGGCATCCGCCGCGCGGAACCCGAACCGGGCCAGTGCGGCATGGGCCGCGTGTATATCTGCCACGGGATTCAGGTGCAGGAAGTTATCGCGAAGGCTGCGAGCGGGGTCGAGCAATCCGACATGTTGGTCCAGAAGCGCGAACGGCACCTTCAACTCCACCCGTCCGGATTGTGGCACAATCTGCCCGGTGATGATCTTCAGAAGCGTGGACTTGCCGCTGCCGTTCGACCCGGCAATGACGACACGTTCGGGTCCGGTGACTGTCAGCGACAGATCGCGGATGACGGGGTGGGCGGGATCATATCCGCCCGTCACCCAATCCAGCCGCAGCACCGTCCTGCCTGGGGCGAGGTCGGTTGGGGGAATGTCCATACGAAGCGGCTGCAGGACTTCTATCTTCTCGCGTGCAGCGGATAGTGCCTCGTCTGCCGCCTCGCGCCGGGCCTCCCGCAAACGCACCCCCGCCCCGCCCGAGGCTTCCGCCCGACCTTTGGCGAAGTCCATCAGTATCTTCGGCTGATCACCCTTCGCCCGCGCCCGATGCCCGGCACTGTCCTTGCGTGCCTTGCGCTCGCTTGCCTGCTGCGCGCGGCGCGCACTATCTGAAACGGCTTTTTCGGCGTGGGCGAGATCGTGGGCCGCGGCCTCCAGTTCTACATCCTTGCGCTGGCGGAAGGCGCTGTAGTTCCCGCCATAACGGACCGCCCCGAGCGACGTCAGTTCGACGATGGCATCCATTTCTTCTAGAAGTTCGCGATCATGGCTGACGACGATTGCCCCGCCTGACCAACCCCGAAGGAGATCGATCACCGCCCTGCGCCCCTCTCGATCGAGATTGTTCGTCGGTTCGTCCAAAAGCAGGAAATCAGGTTCCGCCAGGACCAACGCGGCTAGGGCGGCACGACTGCGCTGTCCGCCAGAGAGTGTCGCCAGCGGCGTATTCGGCGCGCCGGACAGGCCGCAACGTAAAAGCGCGGCCTCTATCCGGGCGGGCAAGGTCCAGTCGGCATCGGCCAGTTCATCGACTTGCGCCAGCCCTGCCTCGGCCCGGCCCAGCACATCGACCGCAGCCCGGACACCGAAAAGGTCGGCGATGGTGTCGTCAGGATGCGCGATCACATCCTGTCGCATCATGGCAATGCTGCCGGAAACCTTTACCTGACCCGACGCAGGATGCAGATCACCGCGAAGCAGGCGAATAAGCGTGCTCTTGCCGGAGCCATTGCGCCCGACAATGCCGGTCCGTTCAGGGCCGAAGGACAGGTTGAGCTCGGTGAAAAGCGGCGTGCCGTCAGGCGTGGACCAGTACAGACTGGACAGGGTAATGGATGCAGGCATGGGGCAGAATTTCTCGCAACGAAACCGAAGGGGTGAAGGCGGCGAGGTTCAGGTCCATGTCTATGGCATCTCCGGTGGCAAGATATCGAGGAGGTAGTGGTCGCTCGGCAGCTTTGCAAGCCGAAGCCAACGGCAGGAATGGGCTCGAGCAGCATGCTGCGCCACAGCAACGGGCGGGTTCGGCGGCCTCAGTCGTTCCCCGCCCACGTCAGGCTAGCGCGGCCGAGGCTGTGTGAAAACTCAAAATCAGCTCAGGCGACAAGAACAATTTTCCGGATAGCAGGCGCATCTTGATAGTAACGGAGACCATCAGCCTGCCCTATCTGCGTCATTAGAACATTGTTCTGGATTATGCGGGCAATGGGTGAGTTTTCACACAGGCTCGGCCCTGAGCCGCCGGTTGCCCCACGTGGATGGTGCGCGGCTGCGTTCCCCAAAGCAGCCTTTCACCGGATCGGCTATCGCTGCGATGCAGCTTCCCCAAAACGGTCATCCATCGCATCGTGCAACATGGCTTGGCAGCCCAAGGTCGGCAGTGCTGACGGAGCGACCGCCGGCGATCTTGTAGCCAAGGTCTGGTTGTTGATTTGATGACGGTTGCGCGGCAGTCGAGGCAGTTACCATGTATGCAAAAAATCTATCGCTTCTTCTTCATCGTGAGCTTTCTGAACAGCTATCATACGACGAAACGCTCAAGCGATTTGAGAGCTTGCGCGGATGTGGACAGCTCCCGCGTGGGAGAAACAGGGCAGCACAACGTCTTTTCAACGACGAGATTGCAAGCGCGATTTTGGGCTACGTGCCCACGGGGAGCGAATTGGCAGGGCACGTCGCCTTGATAATGGGTGATTTGCGGGCCGTTGGTGGGGAATCCGCATCATTTAAGGGCGCGGCTTCTCTCCGCGCGGCGATGGCGGCACTTTTCGCCAATGACGACGACTGCAATTCCCTCATGTCGCTCACGCTTTCTATAGCTCGAATTCCTGGAAACGATGAGTATCAGGCAAAGCTGATTTTCGAGGAAGACGGCCAACGGAGGACTATCTCCTACGTTTCGAAATACGCTTTGTCTCTGGCAGCGGTAGGAGCGGAAAAAGAATTCGATCATGACCGACCCTTGTCAACCAACACCCGTCAACTCGTCCTCAACCGAGAGTTTTTTCGCCAATTAAAGCGCGACGTCGACCTTTCGCGTCATTTGGATCGGCCATTGGAAACGGATTGGCGTGAATATGAAACAGAGGAAGAGCGCAACGCCTTCCATGAGCGCCTTGGTGCGCGCAAAGGGTCATTGTTTTGAACCTTGGCGTGGATACCACCGTCACTTGGCCAAAGAAACCAACGCGAGTTGAGTTCGGCGGCCATAATTTCGTGCTTTTCCCAAAAACCAAGGAAACTTCGCATTCGATCAGCATAGACCTACAGGGCGAGCGCATTAGCGCAGAAGACGCCAGGACTCTTCTCAACCGGTTTTTGAGTGTTCTTTCTTGGTGTGATGATCGTCACGCCATCCTGCGGCAGGGGTGGTCGGGAAACCCCGTGCCCGTGCCCGTGCCAAGGCGTGACATGGTATTCTCGACAATGATGACTTGGATGTTCTATCGCTCACTGCCAGATGATAAACAATTGCTAAACTGCCTTTCCTACTATCGAGAAGGATTGAATGCTGCTGAGGCCGAAATTGTATCGCAGGAAGTGCTGAGCTTCTTCAAAGTCTTCGAGATGAGGCGCGAAGGCCCCCAAGTCAGGCGTTGGATAGCGGAGGAATTCGACGCGGCTTGCAAGAATGTCCCGCCGGAGTTTTTGAAGCGTTTCAAAGAAGACAGACAAGAAAAGTCAGTTGAAAAGTATGTGTATGAGAATTGTCGCGTCGCAGCTGCACACGCCTCCATGAAATTCACGTCCGATGCAGACATGTCTTCCGAAACGCGTAGGTTATCTGTCGCTGCTGAGATTGTGCGGGCTCTGGCGCGGCATTACATAAGAACGACATTCAGTTTTTCAGATTCATACTTTAGCGACGAAATAAATCAATAGCAGCCATAGGGTCGCTTCGTAGCATCGGTTAGAACGGGCTCCTCGCGTCTAGCTGCGTCGCAGCATCGACCTCGCGGCTCTCGCGGACCGTGCCAGCGTCGTGCCCGGCCCAATGCTGCCACACGAAAAGAGGACAGGGCCCTTTGTGCGCCCTCTCAAAAGCCGCCTCTCTGTTCGTTTACGCGTCACTGATACAGTACGGACTATATCGCAGGTGACGCTCTCGATCGTCATCATGGCCACCACGCTTACAAGTCCATTTCGTGTCAGCCTAGATTGGGAGTAGAAAGTCAGGCTTGCGGCATTGCCAGAGGCCCAAAGCTACTTCCTACGGAAGCGTTCTATCCTGCCCTTGGGGCAAACAGAAAATAGGATGTTACGATTGTAATAAAGACCTGAAGCGCGCCTCGTTAAAAGTAATCCAGACCTCTAAAATACCAATCATTGCCGCGATATGGAAATGGTGGGGATATTGGCAATGTAACTAGCCGTTTTAGATCGAGAATCTAGAGAAACTTTGCCGCGGCTCCGATTGCGGCAGCGATTAATCCCAGAATGCCGAGAATGATCTTCTTGTCAGAGAAGTCTTTGCGCAACCAACTCCTATATGGGCGCGTAACGCGGCGAACTTCCGCCATATAATTTAAGCTGCCGTATACTTCAGGGGAAAGCTGAACGTAATATTTCTCTTGCGCTTGACTTTGCTCTAGATGCACCTTCTCAATCGCCTCAAGGGAACGCTGAAGTGCAAACTCCCTAGCAAGAAGCTTCCAAGTATTACTTCCCGTAACTGTCCTAGGAAGATTCGCATCCTCACGCAAAAATGGCGAGCTCAGATAAAGCAAGAACGCAGCCCGACATTGATCGGACTGATGTATTTCCTGATAGTTCTCCGAAAATTTTTGCAAGACGAGAGCGTACTCCAAGAACCTAAATCGTCTTCTGTGCTCTCGATTAATGTCCTCGGCCAAGTCAGTGCCGGTCTGTGGGTAGACAGTTAGAACACCCTGTTTGCTCGCCATCGAGAAAGCCGACTTTGCATACTTGATATCTAGGTCCTGATTCCGATCAAATATTTTTTGAGCTAGACTCTCATCTGCACTTTCAAAATGCCGATTATTGATCAATAGCCCAGCAAGCGCATTCGTATTTTCAAGCTTCCATACCTCGAACTCTTTGACATCGATCGGCGCTGCATATACCATAGCCGGTTTAGCCGCATAAGAATTTGAGGTCGGATAGCCCTTCAACTGGTGGCTCGTGATGATCCCAATAAGAGTGTCAACTGCGATTGAAGCCAAGCTGTGCGAGCTAAGATCTCTGGAAGCAAAGAAGTCATCAATTGACTCGCCTATCGAATCAGTCATTGACACTTCAATACAAAGCGTGCCGGGCCTATAAAATCGAAGGGCAAAATTATATTGTCGCAATGAACTTGATTCTTTACCCTCGAAACGCAACTGCGCGCTTCGACCTATTGCTCTCCCTTTCCCACTCTTGTTTACCCTTCGGCATATCTCCTGCCAAACCTCAAGCTTGGGTTGAACCAGCCAGGGACGGTAGGAGCGGTCAGAGGTTATCCCAAGAGGCTTAAGAAACCCAGGATTCTCGCTTACTGTCCAAAGATCACTTCTTGTTAGGCCCTCCTCTAAGGATGGGCCTATCCAAGATGTTACGATCCAAGAGTGTATCATATGACAACCTAAATAGCGTGGGCGGCGGGGGTCGAACCCGCTGCCGAAGCTCCAACCCATCTTGGCGCCCACGGGTCGATTTTTAACAGGCTGATTACGGAAAGCCAAGGAGATCTTGCCCGAGTTGCCAGCTCTATTCAGCTTGCGCTGGCCGCAATGACCTCGCCGGATCACCTGCAAGATTGCGCTCCAACTTGATCGATTGGCGAAGGCAGTCTGCGGTTCAGCGCATCCACGCGCCGATTGCCGACTTAGGGCTCATTTCGATTGCTGGCGGCGCACTATGCTAAGTGACCTGCCCCCCGGAAGTTCCCTCGCTGTGATGTAGAGTCTGCCCAACCTGAGAAGGAGCAGACGACATGAGAAAAAGCCGTTTCACCGAGGCGCAGATTATCGGGATGATCAAAGAACAGGAGGCGGGGCTGCCGACGGCCGAGGTGTGCCGCAAGCACGGGCTGAGCCCTGCGACGTTCTACAAGCTGAAGGCCAAGTATGGCGGGATGGACCTGTCCGATGCCAAGCGGCTGAAGCAACTCGAGGATGAGAACTCGAAGCTCAAGCGCCTACTGGCGGATGCTATGCTCGACAATGTGGTTCTCAAGGATTTGCTGGGAAAACCCTGACGACACCGGTGAAACGGCGGGACGCGGTGCTGCGGGCGCTGAGGGGCCACCCGATCTCTCAGCGCCGGGCCTGCGTCCTGATCGGTGTCGATCCGAAGACGGTGCGGCGCGACAGGCCACCCGATAACCCGGAAATCCGTGAGGAGATGCACAAGATCGCTGAGAAGCGTCGGTTATCGGCGCGTGGGCATCATGCTGGAGCGCAAGGGCATGATTATGAGCGAAAAGAAGCTCTACCGGATTTACCGGGAGGAAGGGCTGTCGGTGCGCCGCCGTCGTGGCCGCAAACGGGCACGCGGCAGTCGGGCACCAATGCCGGTGCCGCTGCGCCCGAACCAGCGGTGGTCCCTCGACTTCCTGTCCGATACCTTCGGGGCCTGCCGCAAGTTCCGTATCCTGGCGGTCAACGACGATTGCTGCCGCGAGAACTTGGCCCTGATTGCCGACACCAGCATATCAGGGGCCAGAGTGGCACGGGAACTGGATGCGCTGGTAAGGATCTATGGCAAACCGGGCTGCATCGTCTCGGACAACGGAACCGAGTTCACCAGCAAGGCCATCCTGAAGTGGGCCAACGAGAACGGCGTCGAATGGCACTACATCGACCCGGGCAAGCCGCAGCAGAATGGCTACATCGAGTCCTTCAACGGCAGCCTGCGCGACGAATGCCTGAACGAGGAGATCTTCGACAGTCTAGCCGATGCCCGCCGAAAGCTGGCCCTATGGCGCTACGACTACAACAACGTCAGGCCGCATTCCTCGCTGGGCAACAAGACCCCGACAGAAGCGCGCCGGGCGCTTGAGCAATCTGAGGGCTTCGCGCCCGGCGCGCTTGCCCAACCCGAAACCGATCACTATCAACCCCAAGGGCTCTCGTTATGAACGAGGGATGACCGGGGGGCAGGTCACCGCCGTTCGATCCTAGCCGACGCTGCTCCGCAGCGTTCCCGGAAACGGCCATTCGACGCATTGTGCAGAATTTCACAAGCCAAAAGTCCAGCGTTTGGCATGGAGTTGGCCTGTGCGCTCGGCCACGCAACCGGTGAGCGTAAGCCCTAAGCCGTCTGCCGCCTATGGGCATCGCGCTGCCTCGGGGCGATCTGAAGCCGCATCCTGGCGGCTTCGGGATCGTATGTAAGCGGTGCGTGATCCCCGTCAGGCTTTCAGCTTGACGGCTTTTGGAAGGCCCAGGGCATGAGGTCGTCGATGCGCGCTGCGGGGTGGCCGTTGGCGATGGCGGTCAGGGTTTCGCGCAAGTAGGCGTAGGGATCGATGGCGTTCAGCTTGCAGGTCTCAATAAGCGAGGCCAGGCGCGCCCAGGTTCGGCCGCCCTCGTCATGACCGGCGAACAGCGCGTTTTTACGATTGAGGGTTAGGGGTCTGATGGTATTTTCGACCGGGTTTGTATCCATCTCGACGCGGCCATCGGACAGGAAGATCTGCAGGCCATCCCAGTGCCGGTGGATATAGCCGAGCTTCTCGCCCAAGCGGGATTTGGCGGAGATCCGGCTGCGCTGGTGGGTCAGCCAAAGGCGGAAGTCGGCAATCAGCGGGGCCGATCGCGCTTGGCGGGCCGCTAGGCGCTCCTCGGGTGAGCGTCCCCGGACGCTGGCTTCGATCTTGTAGATCTGGGCGATGCGGCGCAGGCCTTCGGCGGCGATCTCGGAGCCGTCCTTTTGATAGATGTCATGCAGTTTGCGCCGGGAATGGGCCCAGCAGTAGGCCAGCGTCAGGGGCATGCCGCCCACGCGCTTTGGTTCGGCCAAGGCGTCATAGCCGGTATATCCATCGACCTGAAGAATGCCCTCGAAGCCTGTCAGGATGTCCATCGCATGGCGGCCATGGCGCCCGGGCGCATAGGTGAAGACGACCGCGGGCGGATCGCCTCCACCCCAGCCGCGATCATCGCGGGTCACCGCCCAAAGGTAGCCGGTTTTGGTTTTGCCCGCCTTGGGATCGAGGACCGGTGCCCGGGTCTCGTCCATGAACAGGCGGCCGGATCGCTTGAGGTGGACCAACATCCGGTCAACGACCGGGGCCAGATGATAGGCTGCTACGCCACACCACTTTGCCAGGGTTGACCGGTCCAGATCCACGCCGCCCCGGCCATAGATCTGGCATTGGCGATAAAGCGGCAAGTGATCCGCATATTTGGAGACGGCGACATGGGCGAGCGTGCCCTCGGTCGGCAAACCGCCTTCGATCAGCCAGTTGGGCGTGTCGGCCTGTATGATGCCTGCGTCGCAACGACGACAGGCATAGCGGGGGCGAATGGTGACGATGACCTGGAAGCGGGCAGGAACGATGTCGAGACGTTCGGCGCGGTCTTCGCCGATCGTCACCATGTCGGTGCAGCCGCAGGGACATATCTTCTGCGCGGGTTCGATCACCTGCTCGATGCGCGGTAGGTGATCTGGCAGATGGCCAAGGTTGCGTTTGGCTGCCGGACGCCTGGGCCTGCCATCGGCATTGCGCTCCGCCAGCGCTGCCCGCGCGGCCTCGGCTTCGGCGACCGCCGTTTCCAGATCCTCGAAAGCCAGCTGGCGCTCGTCGGGTGCCAACTGCTCGGACCGCTTGCCGTAAAGCGCATGGCGCAGCTCGGCGATCAGGTAATCCTGACGTTCGGTCTGCGCCTCCAGCCCGGTGACCTTGGCCTGCATGGTCGCAAACGCCTCACGCACGGCGGGCGGAAGGCTGTCCATATCAAAGGGGAGATCGGCGGGCGCAGGCATGGCTGTTTATACCGCGTGCCCCCAGGATTGCCCATATTTACAAGGCGATCCGAGTCACTCTGTCGCGGGGGGATGCGTCGGCCTGGGCGCATGGATGCGGCGCCAGTCAAGCCCTGCAAACAGCGCCTCGAACTGCACCCGCGACAGCCGCATGACCCCGTCGCCAACCTTTGGCCAGGCAAAGCCGCCCTGTTCCAGTCGCTTGTAGATCATCACGATCCCACTGCCGTCCCAAAACAGAACCTTGATCCTGTCGCCCGATCACGTTTCATAATGCATCTCCTCCTTCAGAATCCGGGTAGGGTCATGGACCTGTCTGCAATCTTATCAAGCGCTTGCCTTGGCCTGCGCGCGGCTATTTCCTGCAAGCCTATCCGAACCGCCTCGGTTTCGAGCGCGGCCAGCGGTATTTTCCATGGGGCGGAATACAGGATCTGTGTCGCGGGGAGGATCTGCGCGCGGATCAGTTTGTGGACAGATGCCACGCAGACGCCGAGCCGCTTGGCGGCAGCATCGACGCTCACGGTCTTCTCCTCCTCGGCCTCGGGATCATAGGGTGGGATCGCGAGCCTGTCGCGCAATTCAGCCACGCGGACGGTCGTCCATGTCTCGTCATCCTCAGTGCGGCAGCGCATCCGGTTGAGGGTCACGGCAAGTTCCCTGTCTGGCCAGTGCCCGCCAAGTTTGCGCAAGATGTCGGCAGCAGTGCGCTTTGGCCCCGGTGGGAAGCGACCGGTTCGGCGCCGGGCCAGCCTGACCTCGGTGTGGCGCCCGCCGATCCAGTGAATGAGCAGAACGAAGGCGTTCTCCGCCTGATCGATGTCGATCACCACTTCCTCGATCAGCAGGCGCACCAGTCGCTGCCGCGCGCGGGCATCGGTCCCGGCGGCATTCCATGCCGAGGGCAGGTCGGTGGCGAGCCGCAAGAGGACATCAGGATCGACCCCGGGCCTCGCGATGAGTTCTGCGCCCAAAGCGGCAAGTTTTTGCTCGACCGAGGCCACCCGCTCCAGGGCTGCGTTCCACCGCGCCTCCAGCGTGCGCGCAACATGCCGTTTGGCGGGATCGACATGCTCATATCGCCGCTCGGCCAGTTCCGCGGCGTATCGTGCCTCATCAAGCTCCTTCTCGACAGCAAGCCGCACCACCTCCTGTGCCCGGGTGGCCTGCTGTCCCGCCAATAGGGCAGCCTGCACGGCGCGGCCGGAGACCGCTTCGAGCAGTTGGCCGGTCACGGCCGCATCGATGCCGCCCCCGCCCGCACCGATGCAGAGCCCAGCCCCGACATGGCTGTCATCGCCCCGACATTGGTAACGATGGGACAGGTCGGTCCCGGTCTTGTAAAAGACCCGCATCATCCGGCCGCACCTTGCGCAACGCGCCATGCCGCTCAGCAGCGCCTGTCCGCCGCGCCCGGATTTGCGGGCCGTTCGCTTTTGCATATGCGCGTTCTCCCCCAGCAGGACGCGGTTCTCCTCATAGGCCTGCCAGTCGATGTATCCTTCGTGATTGCTCTTGATCAGCACGCCCCACTCCTCGATCGCCCGGTGATGGCCGCTGGTCTTGCGCGCCTCGCCCTCGACCACCGCCATCCGATTACCGGTCCGGCCGAAGGCATAGGCACCAGCGTAGACCGGATTATGCAGCACCTGCATCACGCTGTGATAGGCAGGCTTGCGCCAAGCGATCTTGCGCAGGGCACCGTTGCGCAGGACCACTGGCAGATGGACATCGGCCGCGCGCAGCCACAGGAACACCTGGCGACCGCTGCCAAGCTCGCGGAACTTGGCGAAGATCAGGTGGATGGCCTGCCGGACCCGCTCATCAGGATCCATCTCAATCCTGTCGTCCTCGCTCCAGCAGAACCCAGGCGGCAAGGTAAAGCGGAGTTCTCCCCGCTTCGCCTTCGCATCGCGGGCCGCCAGCCCACGTTGCCGCAGAAGACTGAGTTCGTATTCCGACATGGTGCCCTTCAGCCCCAGCAGCAGTCGATCATTCATTTGACGCGGATCGTAGACCCCCTCCGGGTCAACGACCAAGGCCCCCGTCAAGGCGCAGAGGTCAATCAGATGATGCCAGTCCCGGCCATTACGGGAAAGCCGCGAGGCTTCGATGCAATAGACCGCCCCCACCGTCCCGGCACAGACTTCCGCGACCAGACGCTGGAAGCCCGGGCGGGCAATCAGACCAGAGCCGGAGCGTCCCAGATCCTCATCGATGACCCGGACCTCGGCGAAGCCGGTGTCGCGGGCGGCTTCGGCCAGCTGGTATTGCCGCTTCTGGCTTTCGAGATTCCCGAGCACCTGAGCCATCGTCGACTGGCGAACGTAGACGAGTGCGCTGCGGGCAAGGTGCTCAGCGGTGATCTTTGCGTGCATCATGACCTGCGCCCTCCGCAATCTTGCCCGCCGCCATCAGCAGCAGGTCTGCCAATGCCTCCAGGATCGCCGGTGTCGCGGGCGCGGCCGGGGGGCGGTTCGGGCTGTCGTTCAGGTCCAGGCAGAGCTGACTCGGCGTCGCTTGCTTTTGTTGCGAGAGGGGTCGGGGTCGGCAGGGCATGCGTATCCTCCTCGGGAATCGATCCCCCACAGGATGACGCAAGCTGACCGTGACGCATTAGATCGAGTGTCTGTGCAAGCGACCGCAAGGCTTCGAGAGCAACAACCGGCGGGCCGCTTTCCATGCGTGCGCAATAGGCGGCATCGCACATCCAGGGGGGCAAAGTCCGGAAGAACCCCTGCCGTTCCTCGACCAGCACAGAGTCCGATCCGTGCCTGCGTCCCCCATCGCGCGCGCGTAGAACCCGCCCGTAAAGAGGGTGCCAAGGATATTCGATCCGCAAATCACGCAGTTGGTATGTGGAATGAAAGCCGATCACCACGTTTGGACCTGAAGACAACCATCACCCCCGCCTTGGGCGCAAAGCCCAACGCGGCATGCGCCATGGCCGCCAGCCCGTCATGTCCCTTGCGGAAGTCCACAGGCTTGGTCGCAATCACGATCCGGACGGCCTGATCCGGAAAGATCACAGCACCTTCCTCAACGCCGCCGCCAAGGCCGCCGCGCGGTCTGGACTGCAATCCGGCATCACATGCAGAACGACCCCACAGATCTCGACCCTGATCACGCCCGTGTCGGCCGACGCATCAGCCAATGGCTCGATCACCAGCGGCACGAAGGTCGGGGCCGTAGCGACCGGCACCACCAGTTCCCCTTTGCGCGCCTGACCACGCCATCCCGAAAGGTGCCGCGCAATCAACCCATACTTCGCCGCAACATCGCAGACCCGCGCGCCAGGCTGAAAACTCTCAGCCACAATCCGCGCCTTGAGATCATCCGGCCATCGCCGCCGCCCGGTCGGGCCATCAAGGATCTCGATCCGGGATACTTCCTTCGACCCACGCACCTCCATCCGGTGCTCGTTTTGGTGCTCCACGGCCAGCCTCCCGCAAACTCAGTTGCAGAACGGCATGCCCCAAGTCACATCAAGCCGAAACCACGGGGCCGGCGCACCGCTTACGATCGTATCGAGCCAAAGTATGGTGTTCCGTCCACCGGTGAAGCTCTGGGGCAGCGATGCGCGGGTTGTAGAGAATTACTGCAAACATGAACGCTATCTCAGCGCGGCCCTTAAGAGACCGGGGAATGCGCCCTCAATACCTACAGCATCGGAGCAAGAGTCGGCATCATCCGTGCCATCCTTTCTCCCTACGCTGCCAATTGGACAAGATTCAATTTCTTAAGTTCCTCGACGATCACTGGGCTCAACCCCAGGTCACGGACGTCGACCTTGGCCAGCCAAGAGCGGGCATCCTGGACCGATAGATTCGAATCTGGAAAATTCGGCTCAAGCGCGGAAGCAGCTATTCTAGACAGACCAAGCTCCATGAACGACCATCCGGATTTGGTCGCGACCCCCAGTTCTAGGGCGAGAGGGAAGTCGAAGATTTCGGCAATGCGGGCAGCGTTTCCCGTCTCCTGAAGCGCCAAACTCAATATGTCCACGTACGCTTTGCCGAGTTGAACGTACTGAAATCGTAGCACGTCCTCAATCATTTCGAATTCACGTCGGATGACTCCATTGACGTCGACATCACGCGGAGTCCGGACTCTGGCGTTGGGATTGGCAGCCTTTTCGGCCTCGTTTTCTGCAATCTTCTTAGCTCGCCTCTCCTCAGCCTTCTTCACCGCGATCGCAAGTAGCGCGGGATAGGGCAATCCCTTCATCCACTCCACCGCAGTACCCGCAGCGACCGCACCATACGCGTGCTGAACGTTGAAGACACAACGCTGGATTCTGAGAAAAATAGAGGCGTATCTCTTCTTTGAACCCGTGTCGTGCGGATTGACCGGAAACAACTCGTCGAACTCGCGCCCGGCAATCTTCGCCAACATGTTATCGTAGAGGCGACGGAGCCCGAAAGGATCGACGGTCCAGTTCGTCGCGAGCAATGAGAACGGCAGACTGATCGTCGTGTAAGCAGCGTTTGAAATCGCTACGAGCGAGTTTCGATCATCTGCCGAAAGTCCGCCAAGCGTCCGCTCAACAAATGGAGCGAGGTCGCCCTTCGCCGCCCTGGCAATTAATAGCCCTGCCGCCGATCGTACCCTGAGGCCCTCCTCGTCCCGCCGCCCGACAGTCGGCATATCGCCTGCCAACGCGCTTTGGACCCGACCGGATGCCTCAGTGACGGTTCTCCGGAAGGCGGGTTCGATGCTGTAGCCGACGAATCGATCCATCGGTTTTTCGGGCCAGTCCTGATAGTCGACGAGGAATACGTTACCGACGATATCCTTCCTCATCCTTCCAGCGCGACCGGCAAAATTCCACATCGCTGCAGGATCGAGCGCGTCGCCCGATCCTCGTTCCGGAGTGTCGATGAAGACGTTTCGGGCTGGCAGGTTGACGCCTTGAAACAGTGTCGTGGTGCAGGCCAAAAACTTAATAGCGCCCTGCTTGAAAGCGGCCTCCAGCGACTCTCGAAGGAGAGTGGGCATCCTGCCGTAGTGAAAAGCGACGCCCTTGCGGACCAGGTCGGCGAGGCTATAGCGCTCGTGGATATGTTTCTCGATGAATACGGCCAAATTCTCGAGTGACTTGTCCTCAACAACTTTGCATCCACGTGCGATTAGCGTAGCGACCGTTTCCGAGTCCTTCGGACCGGTCGAATAGACTAGGGAGCCGTCCTGCTGGCCCAGCTCGAGAACAACCGCGGCGAGACGGGTAGTTGGCAGATCGAAGCCGCGAGAACCTGTGAGGCGGCCGAGACTGTGCGTGCCCGTTTCGGTTAAGAGACTTAGCTCAAGTGTGTTCGGTACAGTGCTCTTGGTTACGACAATCCTGTTTTGGATAACCGAAGGCATCGATGAAGCGGCAATCTTCATTGCCTGCCTACCGATTGCTGCCCCAACTTCCCTGAAACCATCAGCTCCAGGGGCTAGCAATACAAGTCGCGTGCCGCCATTGCGGTCGAGTGCCTGCTCTAGGCACTCCTGAAGGATCATGCCACGAGAGCCGTCTGACATGTTCTGCGCCTCGTCGGCGACGATCAGATCGAAAACCAAGTCCGAGATTGCTAGCAGGACCTGGAACCGCTCCTGCGTCAAAATGAACACCTGCTTGGGTAGGTCCTCGGAATCGCGGCTGGGAACAGTAGATATCCGGATTCCAGGTTTTCCGTCGAGCCTGCGTTTTACGCTCTCGAAAACCTCCGACAGTAGGGCGCGAGTGGGTGCGACGTAGACCGCACAAAATTTGGACGCTGCCTCGACAGAGCGGCACATGTGTTCGATGACCAAGAACGACTTCCCGGCCGACGTCGGTGCGGTTATCGCTATCGCGTTTGCGTCGGGGAGGCTGTCCCACGCCTCCTTCTGAAAATCCGTTAGCGCGATCGGTTCGGCACCGACCTGTACGGTGTTCAAGGCTTTGGAGATCGATGTCCGCAGAAATTCTGTGAGGAAGTTTCCACCCGGCTCGGCCTTCCCGTGGTTGGCCGCATAGGTGACGGCCGGAAAGTTGCCGAGATCACTGAGTAGCCGAAGACTCCGGCTTCGGACATCCTCCCCGTGGTCCAAGAGCAGCATGTTCAACGCAATTGATTGCGCGAGATATCGGTATTTCGCGCTCTCTGTCTGAGAGAAGACGCCCGCGCAATAGAGCATCTTGAAGATCTCATCCTCGTCCAACGTCGGATCGAAATCCGTCATCGGCTGCGACAAAGTCTTTACAGCGGCGGCGCGCTGCAGCGAATTGTAGATTTCGTGGAATGCCTGATGGCTAGTCAGACGATTGGAAAGATCAAGTGCGAAACTCAAATCAAATCCCCCTCAAACTTCCCTGACAAGACCGCTTCAACTTGGTCGGCCGCCGCGGGCTCGTCCCCGTCGGGGCCGTCAATGACTTCCATTCCAGCGGGCAAGGGCACACCCATTTCTTGGTAGAAGCTCTTCCGCAGCACGTTCACATCCGGGACAGCTATATAGAACACCATGCATTTTCGCGGTGTGGCTCCGTTATTCTTCAGATGCTTCAATGCGACATCACGGTGATGACTATGTTCGGCTGCATAAATTGCGGTGAAATGCTTTTCGTGGACGTCGATCGAGCCGTCCGTCACGGACAACTTGTCCGCATACCTTTTCTCAGAATAGCAGATGACGCCGATATATCGCTCGCGACGATGAAGCTTCGGCTTTCCTAGGATGTCAAAATGATCGAGCGCCAGTTGGCGTTCCGGTTCGTTCAGAGCGTCGAGATTTCCGAGCTCCGAGACGATCTGGTACTCCCGCAAATACTGCGAGCGGTTAGAGAGAAAATTGGACGCCGACTCAGCGTAGTCCTTGGCTCCGCCGTTCGCAGTCTTGGCGAGCTTGGCCTCGAGGAAGTATATCGTGAGCGCACCGTTCTCATACTTTGCGTGCACGCCGTCCAGGCCGTGGACGGGCATGTTGGACGAAGTCTTCAAACCCATCTTGGCCACGACTTGGGAGGCGTCAAGGTAATGTTGGACAACGCAATAGGCGAGAACCTCAGCGACTTCGCTGGCTCTGCTAGGATTCTTCTCACTGAAGGCGATAAATGCATCGCGCGCAGCCTTGCCCACTCTCAGCATCGCCGATGGATCCTTTTCGGCTTCTTTCTTAAGCGCTAGTTGCCTGCGTCGAGGGAGGGCATAGTAGAAGCACTGTTCCCAGAGGAACCGGGCGAGGTCTTCGATTTTCGGGAGGTCCTCGTTGAACCTAACATGCAGCATAAAGGTCCGAGGACCGTCGCCCAAGGTGTCGATTGCATCAACCCCTGCGCAGACGAGATGCTCGTCAACCTTCGACGGATTCAACAGCGCATGAAGTGCCGCTATCAGAGAGCTATTTTCGGGGTCGCTCAAATGCCGGGTTCCGCAGTGATTCTCTTATCGAATACAAGACTTCGCGCTTAGCTTGAGAACTTATCTCAAAGGTTATACACGGTATCCACTTGTTTTGATGGTTTTCTCATTCAACCACGTTCGAGAACGTCAGATCGCCGCGACGTGACGCTCCTACAGGGAGTAGTTAGACCTTGGGCGGCCCATAGCCGCCGGTGGACCTCAACACATGCTGCGTGACCGTGCCCCCGGAAGCTGACGTTCGACCGGCCCTGCCGCAAAGTTTCGGCCACGAAAGTGACGATGCGGGACGAGGCCGCCGCTTGCAGCTGCCGCGCGACGACGCGCGACATCGCCCCCCGACCGATCTGCGGGCGGAGAGCCGCCCGACGGCAGAGCGAACGGCCGCTTCCCGCCCGGTCGACTTGCTCGGGATGGGCGGATCGAGGACGTCAAAGCTAACTCGGACTGAAGTAGATCAGACACTCATGCAGCAGGCGGCGGTGCATCCTCCTCATCGGCGGCTTGCGGGTTTGCGGCATCGAACAGGGCATGGTTCGCCGGAAAATCATAGCGTTCAACCTCGAGAAAGTCTTGCACCTCGACAAGCCAGACCTCCAAGATTTGATTTGTAAGATCGCCATCCTCTCCCAAGTCATCGAGTGCCGCACGGAAGAAGTCGATGTGATCCCCTCGCAAGGCACCGTTCGGGAGGTTCAAGCAAACAAGTCCAGCATGAAGCTCGATTCCGAGGTAGCAAGGCGCGTTTGAGTTGCTCCCCTCAGGCGGTCGAAAATCGTCCGAGTTGCGCGTGACTAAGGTCCAGTCCTCAGCAAGGATTCGCTCCATAAGCATATGATCCTTCCAACCGGTCATCCCGCGATGCGTCAGGTGAGCACTTTCGAGGTGTCCCGCCTCTACCGCCACCTGCGCCAGGTCGAGGGCAAGACACTCATCTATTAGAAACTTCACCGATGGCCCCTAGCTAACCTTACGGGTGTGCTTGCGTACGGATTTCAGTCGAAGTCTGTCAGACCGGTACGTGCTCCCGCTGATCGGTCGCCCCGTCCGCGGGTTGGCCTGCGCGTAGAGGACCGCCGCGTCCACCTTTTCTCGATCAATAGACGGGTAAATCTCAAGAGCCTCTTCCACACTCGCCCTGTCGACCACGTCGGCAACTTCATAAGCGCCGATCCGTGTTCCGGCGATTACGGGAATGCCTCCTCGGATATTCGGATCGCTCGCGATGTCCGCGCGGGACCGGCGGAGCGTGTTCCAACTGCTATTGACGTGCAGGCAATGAGACGTCATGTCCACCGAAAGTGCGCTGTCTAGAACGAAGAAGAACGCGTTGGGGCCTGCGCTGCATGGTGCATGGACCAACGGCGTCCTCGAAGAGTTGACCTTCTCAACGAACATATTCCAGACTTTGTACCGAGCTTTCGGTGCCAGAAGCTTGCCAGTGTCTTCATGGAACTTCACAAATACGCAGAGGTCCAAGTCCAGCATGCGCCGCCCTGAGACCCGGTCTACGGCCCAAAGCGAGTCGAAGTGGCCATCATCAAGCAGGCGGTTGATGTGAGTCTTTTTGACGCCGGTAACCGCCTCGGCTTCACTGATCGTAAGCCTATCGAGGCGAGGTGGGGCGCCGCTGAGCGTTTCCATGACAAACCCTTCCGAATTTCCGGATGCGTTTAAGATGCGCCTCGGCCGCTCTAAATTCAAGATGAAGTATAGCGGGTGATCAGGAAGTGGCCCTAGCACTTGGTCACCGTTGACATCGAGCGGACTCACGACCTGAGGGGCAGGAGCAACTGAGCTTCGCATGAATGGCCGCCTTCTCCAGGTTTGCTGAAACTGCCATCCTGCAGTGCCGCCAGTCGGCTCGCCGCCCGTCAAGGGACCCGGGTTGGGTGATCGCTGCGTCTCGCGCAATTGGCCGCTTTCCCAGGCATGCTGCGGCCGCCATGCTGCGACGCCATCAGGCCGCTTCCCGCCCGCGAGATAGAACAAAACGACTCAACGCTCCATGTTACGTAAGCGGTGCGTGATCCCCGTCAGGCTTTCAGCTTGACGGCTTTTGGAAGGCCCAGGGCATGAGGTCGTCGATGCGCGCTGCGGGGTGGCCGTTGGCGATGGCGGTCAGGGTTTCGCGCAAGTAGGCGTAGGGATCGATGGCGTTCAGCTTGCAGGTCTCAATAAGCGAGGCCAGGCGCGCCCAGGTTCGGCCGCCCTCGTCATGACCGGCGAACAGCGCGTTTTTACGATTGAGGGTTAGGGGTCTGATGGTATTTTCGACCGGGTTTGTATCCATCTCGACGCGGCCATCGGACAGGAAGATCTGCAGGCCATCCCAGTGCCGGTGGATATAGCCGAGCTTCTCGCCCAAGCGGGATTTGGCGGAGATCCGGCTGCGCTGGTGGGTCAGCCAAAGGCGGAAGTCGGCAATCAGCGGGGCCGATCGCGCTTGGCGGGCCGCTAGGCGCTCCTCGGGTGAGCGTCCCCGGACGCTGGCTTCGATCTTGTAGATCTGGGCGATGCGGCGCAGGCCTTCGGCGGCGATCTCGGAGCCGTCCTTTTGATAGATGTCATGCAGTTTGCGCCGGGAATGGGCCCAGCAGTAGGCCAGCGTCAGGGGCATGCCGCCCACGCGCTTTGGTTCGGCCAAGGCGTCATAGCCGGTATATCCATCGACCTGAAGAATGCCCTCGAAGCCTGTCAGGATGTCCATCGCATGGCGGCCATGGCGCCCGGGCGCATAGGTGAAGACGACCGCGGGCGGATCGCCTCCACCCCAGCCGCGATCATCGCGGGTCACCGCCCAAAGGTAGCCGGTTTTGGTTTTGCCCGCCTTGGGATCGAGGACCGGTGCCCGGGTCTCGTCCATGAACAGGCGGCCGGATCGCTTGAGGTGGACCAACATCCGGTCAACGACCGGGGCCAGATGATAGGCTGCTACGCCACACCACTTTGCCAGGGTTGACCGGTCCAGATCCACGCCGCCCCGGCCATAGATCTGGCATTGGCGATAAAGCGGCAAGTGATCCGCATATTTGGAGACGGCGACATGGGCGAGCGTGCCCTCGGTCGGCAAACCGCCTTCGATCAGCCAGTTGGGCGTGTCGGCCTGTATGATGCCTGCGTCGCAACGACGACAGGCATAGCGGGGGCGAATGGTGACGATGACCTGGAAGCGGGCAGGAACGATGTCGAGACGTTCGGCGCGGTCTTCGCCGATCGTCACCATGTCGGTGCAGCCGCAGGGACATATCTTCTGCGCGGGTTCGATCACCTGCTCGATGCGCGGTAGGTGATCTGGCAGATGGCCAAGGTTGCGTTTGGCTGCCGGACGCCTGGGCCTGCCATCGGCATTGCGCTCCGCCAGCGCTGCCCGCGCGGCCTCGGCTTCGGCGACCGCCGTTTCCAGATCCTCGAAAGCCAGCTGGCGCTCGTCGGGTGCCAACTGCTCGGACCGCTTGCCGTAAAGCGCATGGCGCAGCTCGGCGATCAGGTAATCCTGACGTTCGGTCTGCGCCTCCAGCCCGGTGACCTTGGCCTGCATGGTCGCAAACGCCTCACGCACGGCGGGCGGAAGGCTGTCCATATCAAAGGGGAGATCGGCGGGCGCAGGCATGGCTGTTTATACCGCGTGCCCCCAGGATTGCCCATATTTACAAGGCGATCCGAGTCACTCTGTCGCGGGGGGATGCGTCGGCCTGGGCGCATGGATGCGGCGCCAGTCAAGCCCTGCAAACAGCGCCTCGAACTGCACCCGCGACAGCCGCATGACCCCGTCGCCAACCTTTGGCCAGGCAAAGCCGCCCTGTTCCAGTCGCTTGTAGATCATCACGATCCCACTGCCGTCCCAAAACAGAACCTTGATCCTGTCGCCCGATCACGTTTCATAATGCATCTCCTCCTTCAGAATCCGGGTAGGGTCATGGACCTGTCTGCAATCTTATCAAGCGCTTGCCTTGGCCTGCGCGCGGCTATTTCCTGCAAGCCTATCCGAACCGCCTCGGTTTCGAGCGCGGCCAGCGGTATTTTCCATGGGGCGGAATACAGGATCTGTGTCGCGGGGAGGATCTGCGCGCGGATCAGTTTGTGGACAGATGCCACGCAGACGCCGAGCCGCTTGGCGGCAGCATCGACGCTCACGGTCTTCTCCTCCTCGGCCTCGGGATCATAGGGTGGGATCGCGAGCCTGTCGCGCAATTCAGCCACGCGGACGGTCGTCCATGTCTCGTCATCCTCAGTGCGGCAGCGCATCCGGTTGAGGGTCACGGCAAGTTCCCTGTCTGGCCAGTGCCCGCCAAGTTTGCGCAAGATGTCGGCAGCAGTGCGCTTTGGCCCCGGTGGGAAGCGACCGGTTCGGCGCCGGGCCAGCCTGACCTCGGTGTGGCGCCCGCCGATCCAGTGAATGAGCAGAACGAAGGCGTTCTCCGCCTGATCGATGTCGATCACCACTTCCTCGATCAGCAGGCGCACCAGTCGCTGCCGCGCGCGGGCATCGGTCCCGGCGGCATTCCATGCCGAGGGCAGGTCGGTGGCGAGCCGCAAGAGGACATCAGGATCGACCCCGGGCCTCGCGATGAGTTCTGCGCCCAAAGCGGCAAGTTTTTGCTCGACCGAGGCCACCCGCTCCAGGGCTGCGTTCCACCGCGCCTCCAGCGTGCGCGCAACATGCCGTTTGGCGGGATCGACATGCTCATATCGCCGCTCGGCCAGTTCCGCGGCGTATCGTGCCTCATCAAGCTCCTTCTCGACAGCAAGCCGCACCACCTCCTGTGCCCGGGTGGCCTGCTGTCCCGCCAATAGGGCAGCCTGCACGGCGCGGCCGGAGACCGCTTCGAGCAGTTGGCCGGTCACGGCCGCATCGATGCCGCCCCCGCCCGCACCGATGCAGAGCCCAGCCCCGACATGGCTGTCATCGCCCCGACATTGGTAACGATGGGACAGGTCGGTCCCGGTCTTGTAAAAGACCCGCATCATCCGGCCGCACCTTGCGCAACGCGCCATGCCGCTCAGCAGCGCCTGTCCGCCGCGCCCGGATTTGCGGGCCGTTCGCTTTTGCATATGCGCGTTCTCCCCCAGCAGGACGCGGTTCTCCTCATAGGCCTGCCAGTCGATGTATCCTTCGTGATTGCTCTTGATCAGCACGCCCCACTCCTCGATCGCCCGGTGATGGCCGCTGGTCTTGCGCGCCTCGCCCTCGACCACCGCCATCCGATTACCGGTCCGGCCGAAGGCATAGGCACCAGCGTAGACCGGATTATGCAGCACCTGCATCACGCTGTGATAGGCAGGCTTGCGCCAAGCGATCTTGCGCAGGGCACCGTTGCGCAGGACCACTGGCAGATGGACATCGGCCGCGCGCAGCCACAGGAACACCTGGCGACCGCTGCCAAGCTCGCGGAACTTGGCGAAGATCAGGTGGATGGCCTGCCGGACCCGCTCATCAGGATCCATCTCAATCCTGTCGTCCTCGCTCCAGCAGAACCCAGGCGGCAAGGTAAAGCGGAGTTCTCCCCGCTTCGCCTTCGCATCGCGGGCCGCCAGCCCACGTTGCCGCAGAAGACTGAGTTCGTATTCCGACATGGTGCCCTTCAGCCCCAGCAGCAGTCGATCATTCATTTGACGCGGATCGTAGACCCCCTCCGGGTCAACGACCAAGGCCCCCGTCAAGGCGCAGAGGTCAATCAGATGATGCCAGTCCCGGCCATTACGGGAAAGCCGCGAGGCTTCGATGCAATAGACCGCCCCCACCGTCCCGGCACAGACTTCCGCGACCAGACGCTGGAAGCCCGGGCGGGCAATCAGACCAGAGCCGGAGCGTCCCAGATCCTCATCGATGACCCGGACCTCGGCGAAGCCGGTGTCGCGGGCGGCTTCGGCCAGCTGGTATTGCCGCTTCTGGCTTTCGAGATTCCCGAGCACCTGAGCCATCGTCGACTGGCGAACGTAGACGAGTGCGCTGCGGGCAAGGTGCTCAGCGGTGATCTTTGCGTGCATCATGACCTGCGCCCTCCGCAATCTTGCCCGCCGCCATCAGCAGCAGGTCTGCCAATGCCTCCAGGATCGCCGGTGTCGCGGGCGCGGCCGGGGGGCGGTTCGGGCTGTCGTTCAGGTCCAGGCAGAGCTGACTCGGCGTCGCTTGCTTTTGTTGCGAGAGGGGTCGGGGTCGGCAGGGCATGCGTATCCTCCTCGGGAATCGATCCCCCACAGGATGACGCAAGCTGACCGTGACGCATTAGATCGAGTGTCTGTGCAAGCGACCGCAAGGCTTCGAGAGCAACAACCGGCGGGCCGCTTTCCATGCGTGCGCAATAGGCGGCATCGCACATCCAGGGGGGCAAAGTCCGGAAGAACCCCTGCCGTTCCTCGACCAGCACAGAGTCCGATCCGTGCCTGCGTCCCCCATCGCGCGCGCGTAGAACCCGCCCGTAAAGAGGGTGCCAAGGATATTCGATCCGCAAATCACGCAGTTGGTATGTGGAATGAAAGCCGATCACCACGTTTGGACCTGAAGACAACCATCACCCCCGCCTTGGGCGCAAAGCCCAACGCGGCATGCGCCATGGCCGCCAGCCCGTCATGTCCCTTGCGGAAGTCCACAGGCTTGGTCGCAATCACGATCCGGACGGCCTGATCCGGAAAGATCACAGCACCTTCCTCAACGCCGCCGCCAAGGCCGCCGCGCGGTCTGGACTGCAATCCGGCATCACATGCAGAACGACCCCACAGATCTCGACCCTGATCACGCCCGTGTCGGCCGACGCATCAGCCAATGGCTCGATCACCAGCGGCACGAAGGTCGGGGCCGTAGCGACCGGCACCACCAGTTCCCCTTTGCGCGCCTGACCACGCCATCCCGAAAGGTGCCGCGCAATCAACCCATACTTCGCCGCAACATCGCAGACCCGCGCGCCAGGCTGAAAACTCTCAGCCACAATCCGCGCCTTGAGATCATCCGGCCATCGCCGCCGCCCGGTCGGGCCATCAAGGATCTCGATCCGGGATACTTCCTTCGACCCACGCACCTCCATCCGGTGCTCGTTTTGGTGCTCCACGGCCAGCCTCCCGCAAACTCAGTTGCAGAACGGCATGCCCCAAGTCACATCAAGCCGAAACCACGGGGCCGGCGCACCGCTTACCATGTTACTATAGCGCCTGTCGGATCATCCGAAGTCAGGGTGGGCTTGGGGGCAGGAGGTATCGCCATGTCCATCGATTTTCTGCCCGCCCTGCGGCCTGACCACCCAGCCTGGAACAAAGGGCGCATCATCGGCCAAAAGCGTCCCCTGCAGCCAAAGCATGTCTGGTCTATCCGTGTGCGCCTTGAGATGGCGGACAACCTGCGCGATCTTGCGCTGTTCAATATGGCTATCGACAGCAAACTTCGCGGCTGCGACCTCGTCTGCCTGAAAGTCCGCGACGTCTTTGCTGCAGGGAGAGTGAAGGAGCGCACCTCGGTCACCCAGAGCAAGACGGGTAAGCCTGTTCGTTTCGAGATCACTGAAACCACAAGACAATCCCTCGAGCGTTGGATCGCTGATCCCGAGATGCTCGGGCTGGAGTATCTTTGGCCCAGTCGCTTGCACCACAGCGCGCATCTGTCGACGCGGCAGTACGCCCGCATCTTGCGTGACTGGGTGACATCGATTGGACTTGAGCCGAGCGCTTACGGGACACACTCGATGCGCCGGACGAAGGTTGCGCAGATCTACAAGAAGACCGGCAATCTGCGGGCCGTGCAGCTATTGCTCGGTCACACGAAAATGGACAGCACTGTCCGATATCTCGGCGTAGACCTAGACGACGCGCTGACGCTGTCTGAGGGGATAGACTTGTAGCGATAAGCCGGTCGGCGGGTTCTCTGCCGGCCGGCCCTTAGCCGCCGGTCAGCGCCGAAGGATGCTGGGATGCTGCTTTGCCGCATTCTCCAAAGCGGCCCTTCGAGGAGTGACGCAGCAAAACACTCGGGGCATGGTAGTGATGCGCCCCATCCCGGCCGTGAGGCGGCGCGGTAGAGCTCCCTAGAAATTGCCGTTCGCTGGGGATCCAGATACCTCAAGTTGATGAAGGCAGGCGGCACCACTACCAGCCAGGGTCGCGCCGCTTTCGTCTTTCCTCAAGCCCAATTAGAGGCATCGAACCAATCAAAAGTTTAGTGCCGCCGTCGTTTTTCTTGCGCTCCTCGACGCCAATAGCAAGCGCCAGTTGAATCAGTGCTGCCCTTGCGATTTTCATAACTCGAAGCGCTTTAGCTTCGAGCAGATCACTGTCGATCGACAGGCAAAAGCAGTTGGATGCAGGCGAATCAAGCATCAGATTCCATGCCCATCCCTCATGAACCTGCAGATATTTATGCTCGAGGGCGTTGCGGATATCGTGCAACTCACGAGCGTCCGCCGCGGTCGTACGCTTGAGCTCGTCGTCGAACAGTTCCTTAGACAACCAGTAAAGGCCGCGCAGCGGCCAGTTAGGATATTTCTTGAAGCCATCCAGCAGACGCGGCTTGCCCTCTACCATCCAGACATTCTTGAAGTTTATGCGGTCTGCGATCTTACCAAGCTTCCAGACATGGTCAACGAGGAACGCCACCTTGTCGAGCAACGAGTAAGAGATGCGATAAGCCGTGCGGACGCGCTCAATCGCTAACGAATGTGCAGGATAGTCGAGCGTATCGAACAAACGCACTCCGCGATCAGAGAAATGAATCTTAGTGCTGTTCAAACCCTCGTAAAGCATAAACCGTGCCGAGGCGTATTCTTGTTTCATCTGGTTGAAGAAGCCAATCACCGGCGGCGGAGTAAAGGCGCCGGACCGATCATCAAACGCCTCCATGATTGTCGGCAGCACGAGATCGTCTATTGCCGCCACCGAGAAAGCGCCGAGATCGTTCAGTGGGTTGAGGAAGAGCCTGCGGTCCAAGCACCAACGCCGATAGGCTCGCTCGGCCTTGCTGCGCCCAAGATCCGTGCCATCAAGATCCTGTAAGGCGCGTATGCGATCCAGATCGGCCGCGGCGGCATACTCGGCCGCGGTCGCTGCAAACTGCCGTCGCAGGACGGTCTGATTCTCGCCTTCGTAAATCGCGTCTGGTGCGAGCGCCGCCGCGAAACCGTCATGAGCGTGCAGCAGCAGGATCGCCCGTTCACGATCTTGCTCCAATAGCCCGGCGTAGTGTTTGAGGCCGAATCCGCGGTTTGCCAACGCCATCGCAAAATTTGGGAGGATCGACAGCGCCTTGTCCCAGCCCTCGATCGCGTCAACAAAGCGCCCCCTGGTGTTTAGCTGATTTGCCCGATTGGTCAGGATCTGGCAGCGGCGGACGATGTCCAGCTCGGCGAAGCCGGGGTGTGCGCTGGCGCGGGAGAGTGCCAAGATCTGTTGTTCTCTCTCGGGATGCTCCCAATCCCAAGAACCACGTTCACCTGCCGACACTTCTTTGGCGCTCCAGGCGTTTGCGCGAAAATACTCGATAAGAGCGCCTTGCCTGGGGGCCAGCTCCCGCCTCTCCAATTCGTCTAGCAGATAGAGCGCACGTTCGACACCGCGCGGGAACTTCGCATCTAGTGAAGTGTCGATTAAGATCGCGATATGATCGAGCGCGGCGTCGGTATTCAGCTTGGCGATCGAGCGCTGGCGTAGATTTTCCAGTTCCGCCGATGTCGGCATATGTTGTCCCTTGTTTAGCCTGATCGGTGTGTGAAAAGGCCTTCGAAAGCGACCGTTCACTTCATTTCTCGCAAGTCCAGCAGGCTGATTAGATCTTTCGCAATCCCGTAGGCAGGGCATTGTCAGCGAAGCAGGTCCGGGAGTTCGTAGAGCAGCTTCAACGCGTCCGACCAACCGACGTCGGAGAATAGGCGTAAGACCTCGACGAGCGCGGAGCGGCGCGTGTCATCCTCGAAGATTGAGCGGTGATCGGCAATGTAGCGGGTGATCATCCGCACGATGACCGGCGCGGCAAGGCTCTCGTGATGATAGCCCTCCCGCGCAGCCGGGCCTGTCAGCAGCGCATGGAGCGAGTCGAACACGCTTGATGGATCACCGGGGATCAGAAACTCATAAAGTTCGACGAGATGATGGTGCGTCGAAGGTTCGTGCGACGCCGCAAGCAGTGCGAGCATCGGGCGATAATCGACAAGGAACCGGCGCATCGTGTCGGGGGACATGAGCCCGACGGGCGCTTCGCGACTGTCGGCATGCGCGCCCGAGCCGAAATAAAGCTGATTCATGAGGTGGCCGATCACCGTCTCTGCCGCTTTGTAGGTGGCGATGGCGGCCTCGCGCTCGGCGCCCTCGACGGTCCCGCCCGTCACCGCGGTATGGCTGGCTTCTACCGCCGCCGAGCACGCCTCCAGGATGACCATCGCCGCATGTTGCGAGCGATTGGAAAACCCGACGTCGCGCTCCTCGCCATCCGCATAGCGGGCGAAGAACGCGCCACGCAGCGTCGACAGGAAAGAGGTGAGGAACTCGCGGTGCGCAGCGGGGTCACCGACCCAAGCCCTGAGCCATTCGAGCGCGATGGCCTCTTGCTGCCCGCACCAGAGCTGCGCGGTCAGGCCGCCGAGTTGTTCGGCGACGTTGTCGCGACCGGGCTTGTCGTCGCGCTCGATGACATCGCGGCGGGCACGGACGATCTCGATGATCGCCTTGCACTTCTCGGCATCGTTCCAGGTGAAGCGCGGGATCACATAGTGAAGGAAGGCGCTGAGCACGCCGGGGTGCGGCTCGTCACGCGCAACGCGTTCGGCCAGCGCCCACATCTTGTCGGGCGCGGTGCGGCTCAGAACCTGCAGGCTCTGCGCCGCCTGCAGGCGGACCTGCGGTACCGGGTCTGCGAGGATCGCGTCGAACATGTCGACGATCTCGCTGTGATCCTCACCGAACTGGTCAGCGAGCGAAACATAGGCGTCGGCCGCATAGACGCGGACGTCCCAATTGCTCCAGCTTAGACTGGAATCTTCGTCTTTCTCCCGGGTCTCCGGGAAGCGGCTCGCCCAAAGCCGCCGCAACACGGCGAGCAGTTCCTCGACCGGCGGCATGCCATCGACGCCGGGCACATAGGCTGCGGCACCTGCGATGCGCTGGAGCGCGTTGCTTATATTCCCCCAGACCGGCTGTTCGACCTTCGCATGCAGCGTATCAGTATGGGCGTCATAGAAAGTGATCATGGCCAACACTTCCGCCCAAAGCTCGGCGAGCTCCACACTGTCGCAGGCCAAGGGCGTGGTCCCCACTTTCTCGTAGAGCGCCTCAGATTGCGACAGCATCTGCGCATCGATACCTTCCTCGACATCGACGCCTTCACTGGCGAGCAGGCTGCGCGCAGCCCCACGCGACGACCCCGATCTGATCGACATCGAGTATGTTGGGGGATTGCCGGCCAGTTCCTTCGCCGCTGCCAGTTCCTCGCGCAGCGCTCGCATTGGGTCGGTTGCAATCGCGTTTACGTCGACCAGCGACAGGAAGCGGCTGAGGACGCTACGCCACCAACGCTGTTCGGCTTCACCTGTAAATAAGCCGGCCTGCAACGCCTCGGCCTCGAACGAGGCCCGCTCGGAAATTGACCGGGATGAATAGGCTGCGGCCAGAAAGCGCACTGAATAACGGACGATGTCGCCATGCGCTAGCATCGTGATGTTGCAAGCGAACGGCCACAAGACGTCAGAAGTCTCGCTGACGCGCTCGGAGCCGACGCCTAGGATCCGGGTCCACACCGCCGGACTGGCATAGTTAATAGCGGCCGCATCGACAGTTTCTGAAAAGTTGAAAGGCGAGCAGCCGCGCAGATGCGCCACTAGCTGCACGAGCACTTCGTCATCCCGGTGGCCGTCGATATTCTCGGCATCGTCCCAGGGCTCATACCCATATTTGTATCCAAGCAGATCAAATGCTGCATGGCCGGCGACTGCAACCGGCCTGCGCCCCAGACCCAAGGGCTGTGCGCGATCGGTGTCGCCGAGTGATGCCTCGACAATCGCACGCGTGCCGAGCGGAACCGAAAGCTCAAGAAGAGCTGTGATCCGCCGGGCCAGGTGGTAGCGGCAGTGGCGATAGTCTTGTCGACGGTTGGAGGAGAGCGGCATGATCCGGCTCGCCTGCCCTCCCATCAACGAGGTGCTGTCGTCGGTGATGTCACGAGAATAGAATACGCGGTAGATTTCGATCGCAAAATCACCGTCGGCCCGCGCGATTGGCATGATTTGCTCGGCTACCCAGGTCGCCTCCTTGTCTGCATGGGCCGAGAAATGCGGGTCGCGGAGTATCCGATCGAGCAACGCACGCGACGCGGCGGGATCGGCGGCGAAGCTCTTGCCGACGAAACGGATCGCGCTGGTCGCCGTCTGCTGCATTGGTGGATCGGTAGCCCAGGCGAAGTCGAGAAGCGCACGCGCGGTGCGGTTGAACACTTCAAGTAACACAGGCTCGGCGAGATCGCGCTTATCGAATAATGTATGGAGCAGGAAGCGTGTCGCATCGGAAAGATCGCGCGAGCCCGCCTTGATCGCGGCGTCGGCGACCATCGCCCAAGCAAGCGCTTCGTCCGATCCGATACTGCCGGCCGCATCGACTGCCAGCCCAACAAATCGGGCAAGTCGCGAAAGCATAGTTGCCAGCGCGTTATCACTCGAGCGAGCCGCGATCAGCTCGACCAGCCCCGCGATATCGGTCTGCGTCGCCACGCGCTCAATCGCGGTACGAAGCGCAACATTGGCAAGCACCGGATCGACCGCCGGATCGGCGTAGATGCCGGCGACTAGGCGCCAGATATGCACCTTGCCTTCGGCATCCTGGCGCCAGAGCCGCTCGATCGCGAATCGCAGCGCCGGCGCAAGCATAAGCGCGATTGAGCTGTCGCCGCCGAGTTGGGAAATCAACCGAGCGGGATCGTCCCACTCTAGAAAGAAGCGGCCCGCGACATGGTCGAACAGCACATGATGGGCGAAGCTGACGAGATCGCCGGACTCGGCGAGCACGCCGGTCCGAATGACCGCATCCAGCTGATCGTGCCCTACGATTACCTTGCGCACGGCGAGCCGGCGCCGCTCGACCATCTCGCTGACCGTCGCGGCCGCAGCCCGACGCGCGGGTGTGTCGACAAGCCGGCGATCCTCATAAGCGTCGATCAGGTCGGACTGAGTGGCGACCGTGCGGATACTGTCGGGGCTTGCCCCATCGGCGAGCAGTTGCGCGGCGAGCGAGAGGTTGAAGAGATTGCGCAGCAGGTCGCGTAGTTTGTCGGGCGCAGCAGCAATCAACACGCCAAGATCTTCGGCAGCGATGCCTACAGCGTCAAGATCATCGTCCACGAGCCGTGGCACTTGGAAATGCCGGACGTTGACCAAGCCCGTCTCCGTATAGGCCGGATCAGGTGGCGTACCAGGCATGGCATCCCGGAACCGACGACCATTGCGCAGATCGAACGTGCGGATCGAGGCGATGACGGTCCAGTCCGGCGCCGATACTCCCAGAACCTCGATCAACTGAGCGAACACGCCTTCTGCCGGACCGCCGCGCGCGGCATCCAGTGCATCGATGATGAGCAGCTTGCGTCCCGAGCCGGGCGCGGCGGCGAGCACCTCGGTCAGCGGGTGCGCCAACCCCAACTCGGACTGGAGATTGGCAGCAATGGCAACGCCCGGGAAGCGATCAACCGAAAGGAATACTACCGTATCGCTCGCTGCGCGGCGCGCCTGCGCCAACGCAACCAGCGCGCCGGTCTTGCCAGCCCCGGGCTCACCGGTGACGATCAGCGAGCCTGTATCGGCCGCCGCGGCAAGTGGCCCGTCGCTGACCCTCGTGATCGGAATGCCACCGGCGATCGGCAGGTGCGTATGTCCAGCTAGGCGCGCAAGCTCGGTCTCGCACGCGGTCGACAGACGCTCAAGATCGGCGGTGTAGTCGGCGGCCCCAACGTCATTGTGGCCAAGCCGACGAAGCTCGCGCAGGAGTCCAGCGCGATGAGCGGGCGCACCATTACCAATCATACCTCGGATGATACCCTTCAACTCCCGCAAGGGCGCATCGCCAACGGCTTCGGAGCCATAGAGACGTGTGCCCAGCAGTCGTGATGCTTCGCGCCAGTTGTCATCGCCCTCGTTCATCGAGAAACGTACGATGCGGAACAGCCTAGCCATCATCACCAGTTCGTCGTCGGTCGGCGGGACAGCTGAATGCGTTGCCCATGCCGTCCGCGCATGCATCGCGAACAGATCGAGCGCGTCGCGCTCTGCCGAAGACCGCCCGGCCTTGGTGGTTGCCCAGCTACCGCCAAGATCGAACGCGCGGCAACCTTGCTCCAGCGAGTCAAGCGTGCGCGGAGCATTGGCGGCAACCGCTAGGACGGCACGAACCTTCTTCGGATCGACCGGAACGCCCGTGGCGCGGGCATCGACCATGACACGAACGAGTTGGCTGATGGTCTTGCCTAAAGGGCTCTTGGGACTAGCAGCCAGCCCGGCACTGGTCTTGCTCTGCAGGTCGATGCGGCTGGTGTCGTCCTGCTCCAAGCGGATGTCGTCGAGCCCATCGCCGGTTTCGAGTTGGATCGAGACCGGCAAGGTGGCAATTCCGAGGCCGAAACGTCCGCCGATCGGCATCCGCGCCAGCAGATGGGCGGCAAGCCAAGTGCCGACCTCGGCTTGGAAGTCCATTCCGGCTTCGGTTGCACGCCCCCCTGCGTGCATTCTGGATGTCGGTGCAGTTCCGCTAGCCAATTGCCGTCCACTCTCGAGAAATAGCGTTGCTCAAAGTATTGTTGGAACAGGTAAAATCTGCAACGTAGCAATCTACAGAAAATTAGGCCGCGTAGGGCAGCTCGGACATCTTGTGAAATCATCGAGCTTATCGGATCATCCGAAGTCAGGGACGGGCTGGAGGACATAAGGTAACACGATGCCCGCCGGCCATTTTCCTGCGATGCGGTCTGAACGTCCCGCTTGGAGCAAGGAGCAAATCATTGGCCAGAAACGCACGCTACTGCCGAAAGTCGTAGACCTGCAGTTTAAAGGCCAGTCAGAGGGGTTCCTAGCAGTCGGCCCAAAAAATCTACCGTTCGACTTGCCGAAACTGCAGCGTGTGGCTTCTCGAAAGTAACCGCTCGCTGGCCGCAGCATAACACTAAACCCAATATCTCAAGTGCGGACCGTATGACTACCGGAGCCAGTTGCTCCAGCCCCAATGCGTTAACTCGCAGCTTAATGTTTGCCGTTTGTTCTAACCCTGATATCATGGGCAGGCGGGAACATGAAAGGACGTATGTGACGGAGACCGGCGGTTCGGCCACACAGGCCGGTATATTCTATCAGAACACAGTCGCCGCACTCGCGCTGGCCGATCTTCTTGATCTCGACCAACTGAGCGCTCGCGAACGCCTTCTCGAAGTGCGCGTCGAATCCACCGAGCATGTCGATGACATCGTGCTGTGCTTCGCCGACGGCCATCGAGATTTTCAGTCGGTCAAGCTCAGCCTGCGCGTTCAGAATGGCGCTTGGACCGCACTGTGGCAGAGCCTCCATGCCCAGCTTCAGTCCGGCTTTGGGCCCGTCGACCAGCTGACCATCGTGGTCGCCGAGCGCAATGCCGCAAGTGATGCAGTAGCTCAGCTATGCGAGCGCGCCGCAACGGCCGTCGATCAGGCCGGATTCGTTGGACGTCTGGCCGACGCGCAAAGTCGTGCATTGGCCAGCATTGAGAAGATCACGGGCGGGGCGCAGTCCGCTTTCGAACTGCTGCGCCGGATGCGCTTGCTCCACTTCGCCCAAGACTCCATCGAGAGCGAGCTCGGGCGCCGGCGGCTGACGGGCGCATCGCCATCGCTCCCCTCGTTGCTGCCGATCTTGCGCGATATCGTCGGCGGTGCTGCCCGCCGGCGCGGCCTCTTCCGCCCCGCATCGCTTCGTCGTCGCCTGAAACTCGAACACGACCTGCTCCTCGGCGAGCCGCCGGAATGGGGCCTAGCCGCCTTTCGGACGGCCACCAGGCAGATAGCGCGGCTCACGATACCGGGAACCTCAGTTTCGGGGACTGCCGAGGATATGTTCGTCTGGCCTCGCGCCCGCACCTTAGACACCTCAAAACGAACCGACTTCGAGAGCGAGAATCCGGAACAGTCCGGAACCAGCGAAGAGGTCGGGATCGATCTCCGAACCTTCCCGACCGATCAGTTCGACCGCGTCGTCGTCGTAGCTGGACCCGGCCATGGCAAGTCGGCACTTCTGACGACGATTGCGGGTCGGCTCGCCGCCGGTCCGCTTGTGCCCGTCGCCGTTCCGCTGGCGTCGCTGGCGGCCGCTGCTACCGGCGTCATCCAGTTCCTGCGCACCACCATGAGCACCGAACTGGAAATCAGTGCCGACTGGGAGCGACTCGCCGAACAGGGCCTGCTGGTCCTGCTCCTCGACGGTCTCGACGAAGTGCCCGCGACGAGCCGACCACAGCTGATGCGGCGGATTACGAACTTCTCGGCGCGTTATCCGCAATCGCCCTGGATTCTAACCGTTCGCGACGCGGCCGTGCTCGGCGACCTGCCGCAATCGGCGATCGTCGAGCTGCTTCCGCTCAGCGACGGCGACATCGAACGCTTTGCCGCGACGATGCGTGACCGGCTCGGCAGTTTGCAGCCGTGGCAGGTGGTACGTAGGCTGAAGCTTTACCCCGACCTCGATCGACTGGCTCGCATTCCGCTGTTTCTGATGATGCTGCTTGCGACCACGGACATCAATGATCCTAGGCCGTTGACTCGCTCTGACTTGATCGAGAGCTATCTGGCGATCTTATTTTCGCCGGGGCGCTCAAAGGCGACCGGCGCGTCCGACGACCGCAGCGTCATCCTTCGAGCGATCGCCGAAACTCTCGCATTCGAGCGGCTCGAGAAGCAGGAGATTGGCGCGACCGAGCGCGAGGTGCGCGCGGTAATCAACCGCTTTGTGTCAGACGTCGCCGAAGCCGACGTGCTATTCGAGCAGCTGCGTACCAACGGTATCCTCCGCCCGCAAAGTGCCATTCGCCTGCAATTCCCTTATCCGATCGTGCAGGAATATCTGGCGGCACGGCATCTCATCGACAAATATCTCGACAGCCTCCACCAGCGGATCGAGGATGCCGTCCAGCGGCCTTGGGCGCAGGTGATCCAGTTCGCACTCGAACTTGCGCCAGATCCCGAGCCGGTGATCGAAGCCATACTTCTACGTGACGACGATGCCTTTGCCACGGGCCTGCGTCTAGTTGGCCGGTGCATCGCCAACGGCGCAATCGTGAGCGAGACGCTCCGCCTCGACGTCGCCGAGCGTCTTGCTGCATTCTGGGTCCAAGCTCCATCGGACGCCCGCGAACGCGTGGGCCGAGTTCTTGCCGATGGCTTCTGGCACGTCGCGTCGCCAAAGCTGGAAGCAGCACTTCACCACCGCTGGCTGCTTGACCAAGGTGCCGGGGATATCCTGAGCAAGCGTAGTGATCGGAAGCTGACGCTCAGCGTATTGCAAGGGCTCATCGCAAAAGCTCGCAACAGCACGGGTATTCACCACAGCTTCAAATACGCATTGCGGGCAGCGGGTGACGACGCGCTTCAGGCAATCATCAATGCGATGAATCCCGACACTGCGGATGCCGACGTCGTCAGCGATATCTCAGGACTGTTCTGGAACTTCGATACTGCCTCTATATCGCCTGCGCTCGCGCTGAAAGTGGCACGCGATGAGCGTTTGCCGTGGCAAGCGCGATTTCGCGCTTATCTTCTGGCCGGTGCACCTCTTGAGAACGCCGGCGTAGAATTGGCGATCAAGGGGATCGAGCAGGCGGACTGGGACCGCAATTACGCGGCACGCGATCTCATTGGCGTTCATGCCGACCCGTCGGCATTTTTCGAACAGCTGCTCCGCTCGCCCACCATTCCGCTCGACCGTCGGGTCGAGCTTGCCGCCAGCATCGGGCACCACATCGAAGATCATAGTGAACGTAGAAGGCTTGCACGAATCTTGGTCAAGGATAACTCAATAGACCTTGAGGTTCGTATCGCGCTGCGGTTGATGGAAGCGCGGTACAGCGATGCCGAACAGTTCCGCTCCTTGGTTGATGACATTCCATCATTACCTGCGCAACACGTTGCTACAACAATCGCGCTGTTCGGCCACTATCCCGACCCAGCTCTAGCTGAACATGCCGCGGTACTGACGCGCGCGCGCGCTCAAAGCAACGCGGATATCGTAAGGATCGCAAATTCCGTGACGACCGGGATGCGCAGCATCTTCGAAATGGACTGGGGCTTTGGTGGTCTTATTCGGGCCGCGCCGCCGCACCCTGGCATTTTGCCGTGGATCGAATTGCTCGAAGATTGGTGTGATAGGGCGGATCTTACCCCTGCGGAAAGGATGCAAGTCCGTACCGCTGCGGTCGGCCTTGGCTCTGAACCGATGGCCGCAGCGCTCGAACGTGACCTACTTGTGATCGATGATTTTGACGCCGAAGTCTGGACCACGGATGATGAATATGGGCACACAATCAGCCATGTGCTTCACCAACTTAAGCGGCGTCTTCGCGAACTGCCCGACGATTTGGTCGAACGGCTGCTTCGCTCTAAGCGCTACAACATAGCCAGGTACGCCGTCCAGGCGCTTGGCGATCGGGGTGACAATCAAGCGCTCCGGAGGCTTATCGAAGCGCACCGCGTCATTCCCGAATGGAGCTTGCGTGATGTGGCCGCCAACCAGATCGAACAGTTGGCGGCCCGCCTCCAGATCGTTGTGCGAAAAGACGGATCTAGCTATCGGATCGACTGAGGTCACCCGGACGGCAAGTTCCCTGACGACCCGCCCGTCACGGGTCGCGGGGAAGGATGATCGCTGCACCATGAACGAACGACCGCTTTCCCAGGCTCGCTGCGGTAGCGATGCCGCGCCGCCGTCAGACCGCTCTCCGCCCTTCGCGTTGATGTCGTCGCGACCGGCCCTTTGCCGCCGCTTGTTGAGCGCCGCTGCTAGCGACGCAGCATTCTCAAGATCGGTCGCTCAGACTTGCCGCAGCGAGGTAGTTAACTCAGCAACGGCCTTACGGCACACGAAACACCAGATGTCGAACCACTCTGCGACGGTAAGCCCGGTACGCCCAGAATCGCATGACCAAGACGGCCACCCTACCGAAAACCTGACCCTAGCGCTGCGCACGTTTCACATTGGCGAACCGGCCATCGGAATCGAACTCCACCACCATTGTCTTCGGAACAGGGTCCAGCAATCCATTCAAGAGCGCCGGAAAGCTTGCCGCGACCCGTTGCGAAGCCCTTTGAGGGTCGTCAGAATTGGCGACCCAGATCGAGGCACCCAGAGCTGCCGAACTGATGATGTTTGCAGTCGATTCCGGGTCAAAGTTGTTCGTTGACAGTACTCCCTCGTCAGCCAAGGCCTCCAGTTGCTTTAAAGTGTTTCGAATGCACGATCGGTGAATTCTCCACTGTGATGGGTCTCCCAGGACCGCGGGCCCGTCCAGAAGGACTATGCGCTGGACCTCGGGCTCGGCGGCCATCATGACGTAGGTCACAATCGAGGAAACGAAGGCATCCCAACTGCTTTCGGCGTGTTGCGACATCTCACTTCGGCGCGTGTCCATTTCTTCGTCGATCTGTTCGATGACCGCTTCTAGCAAGCCCGGCTTCCCTCCGAACTGGTGATAGAGGGCGCCCCGCGTAACACCTGCTGCCGCAACAATTTCTTCCATCGGCGACTCCGAATAACCGCGCGACGAAAACATGGCTCGGGCCGCATGCATCAACTTGGCTCGTGTTTCCGCCATCGACTCCGCTCTTGTCAGTCCCATGAGTTCTCCTCTTCGCGATTTCACATACATAATGAATGTGAGTTGACATACGAAATGTTTTTCAGTTATGACCATAACCACGATCGGTCCAGCGGAGCAAGGCCGCGCCGTGGTCTTGGGGAAGGAAGAAGGCGATGGACATTCAGCGTCAGCAGAGCTCACACGGGATCGTCGGTCCGACGCTCGGACTCATTGTGAACCCCTTCTCGGGACTTGGGGGATCGGTTGGGCTCAAAGGTTCGGATGGGTTCGAGACGGTGCAAGAGGCTCTGCGACGCGGGGCGGTGCCACAGGCTAACCGCAAGGCGGGGCAAGCGCTGCAGGCGATCAGGAACGACTTGCCACAGCTTAGGATCGTTACCGCCGACGGCGCCATGGGGGAGTGGGTCGCACAGGGTGCAGAGGTCATTCACCGCCCGGATGCCACTCATACAACCGGCAACGATACGACCGCCGCCGCGCAGGCCATGTCTAATCACGCCGTGGATCTGATCCTCTTCGTCGGCGGGGACGGAACCGCGCGCGACGTCGCCGCCGGGACAGCCTCGAGCATTCCGATCCTGGGAGTGCCGGCTGGGGTGAAGATGCATTCCTCCGTTTTCGCGAAAACTGCGAAGAACGCGGGCCGACTTGCAGCGCTGTTCTTGGCTGGAAGCCGGGATGTGACCCTTCGCGAGGCCGAAATCATGGATCTCGATGAAGAACTGATACGTCAGGACAGGGTGTCCGCGCGCCTCTACGGTCACGTCCGCAGCCCCTACCTTGAGCGCCTGTCTCAGAATGCCAAGGCCGGTGCGCGCCCGGGCGAAGAGGCGACAGCCGATGCGATCGCGCGCAAGGTCGTTTCGGACATGCGTCCCGGCTGCCTGTATATTCTGGGGCCCGGTACAACAACGCGTCGCGTCGCCATGGTGCTCGGCCTGGGGGCCACTCTGCTGGGAGTGGATGCTGTGGTGGACGGCAAACTCGTCGGCCAGGATCTGGATGAGCGCGGGATTCTCGATCTGATGCAGGGCCGCGAAACCTGGCTGGTCGTCGGCGTCCTCGGCGGTCAGGGCAGCCTGTTCGGCAGGGGCAACCAGCAGATCAGTGCCGAGGTCATCCGCCGGGTCGGGCGTCAGCGCATCATCGTCATGGCGTCGGTCCAGAAGCTGATCGCGCTCGGCAACCAGCCGCTGAGCGTCGATACGGGCGACGACGCGGTCGATACGATGCTGACCGGCCATCTGCGCATTCAGACCGGACCAGATCAGCAAACGATATTCGCGGTCCAGTCGTGACCGCCGAGAGACACGTCAAAGGGAGAGAATAATGCGCGATGGATCAGCACATCCATATATGGCCAACTCGGTAGCGGACATACAAAGCGAGATGCTCAGGGCGATCGGAGCCGACAACATCGAGTCCCTTTTTGCCCAGATCCCTGAAAACCATCGTTTGAAAACGCCGCTGAATCTCCCGCCGCGGCTGAGCGAGATGGCACTTCGCCGCGAGCTGACCCGGACGCTTGCTAAGAACGAGACTGTCGAGAGGAACCTGAGCTTCCTGGGGGCGGGGCTCTGGCAGCACCATGTGCCCGCCGCCGTGGACGAGATCGTCCGCAGAAACGAGTGGCTGACCTCTATCTTCGGCGAGCCGAGCTCCGACCACGGAAGAAATCAGGCCTGGTTCGAATTCTGCAGCCAGATCGGTGAATTGCTGCAGATGGATCTGGTCGGGATGCCAGTTCGCAGCTGGGGCACCGCCGCCGGTCACGCAATTCGCATGGCGGCCCGGATCACCAGCCGAAACGAGGTCGTCGTTGTTCGCGCCATCGATCCCGAGCGTCTGTCGGTCATTCGCAATTATTGCGAGCCGGCGGAGATGGAAAATCACATCGCGATCCGCATGGTCGGCTACGATTCGGCGACCGGCATGGTCGATATGGACGAGCTGAAAGCCAAGATCGACGAGAAGGTCGCCGCCGTCTATTTCGAGGTGCCGTCCTACCTGGGTGTGATCGAAAGCCACGGCAAGGAAATCGCCGCCATCGCCCGCGCAGCCGGGGCGGAAACCATTGTGGGCGTCGATCCGATTTCCCTGGGCGTTCTGACTGCGCCAGTCGACTACGGCGCCGATATCGTCGTCGGGACGATCCAGACCCTGGGCGTGCATCTGCATGCCGGCGGCGGGACGGGCGGTTTCATCGCCTCGCGGGACGAAGACCGCTATTCCTCGGAATATCCCACGCTGTTCATCAGCATCTCCGAGACCCTGCAGCCGGGCGAATACGGGTTTGGTCTGAGCCTGTTCCATCAATCGTCCTATGGCATGCGCGAGAAGGGCAAAGACTGGACAGGTCACTCGGTCTACATGTGGGCGATTGCCGCGACGACCTATATGGCCCTCATGGGCCCGCGCGGGTTCGAGGAAGTGGGCTCCCTGATCCTCCAGCGTGCTCACCACGCCGCAGAAATGCTTTCCGAAATCCCCGGTGTCGACGTTCGCTTCCGCAACGGCGTCTTCAAAGAGATCGTGGTCAATTTCGACGGCACGGGATCCTCAGTCCAGGCCATCAACAAGGCTCTGCGCGCGGAGGGCATCTTTGGCGGCAAGGATCTGTCGGTCGATTTCCCCGAGCTCGGGCAGAGCGCGCTCTACAGTATCACCGAAATTCACCGGCTCGACGATATCCAGCGCCTTGCACGCGCTCTGAAGAAGGCGATTGCGAAATGACCACTGCTCCGAAGGAATATCACGCGCCTGTCTGGAACGAGCCCGTCATCATGGAAATGGGCCATCCGGGTCGTCGCGGCGTGCTGTTCGAGGCCCCCGAAGCGGCCGTGGCGCGCTCTGTCCCCGACCCTATCGCGATGATCCCGGAAGGTCTGCGGCGCCGCAACCCGCCGGCCCTGCCCGAAATGTCCGAACCCGAAGTCCTCTACCATTACCTGCGGCTTTCGCAGCAGACGCTGGGCATGATGGGGATGAGCATCTTCGGCACCTGCACGATGAAATACAACGCGCAGATAAACGAAGCGCTGGCCTGGAGGCCGGAGGTGACGCATGTGCACCCGCTTCAGCATGAAGACACATTGCAGGGTGCGCTGGAGATCGTGCACGAGATGGACCTCGCCCTGCGCGAACTGTCCGGCATGGATCAGTTTGTCTTCCAGGCCGGCGGGGGGGCGGAGGCCGCCTATATCAATGCGGTCGTGACCCGGGCCTATCACGCCTCGCGTGGCGAGCTCAAACAGCGCGACGAGATCATCACGACAATCCAGACCCACCCCAGCAGCGCCGCGACGGCTGCCGCGGCCGGCTTCAAGGTCATCACCCTGATGCTGGGCGAAAACGGCTATCCCACGCTCGACTCGCTCAAGGCCGCCCTATCTGAGCGCACCGCCGGGCTCATGGTGAACAACCCCGACGACATGGGGGTCTACAACCCCGAGATCAAGGAATGGACGCGGCTGGTGCACGAGGCCGGCGGGCTCTGCTTCTACGATCATGCGAATTTCAACGGCGTGATGTCCAAGCTGCGCGCGAGCGAACTGGGGTTCGACGCCTGCATGTTCATGCTGCACAAGACCTTCGGCGCGCCAAAAAGCGGCGTCGGCGGGCCGGCGGTTGGCGCTTACGGCTGTTCCGCAAAGCTCGCGCCCTTCCTGCCGACGCCCATCGTTGCGAAGATGGATGAGCGCTACTTCCTCGATTTCGACAGGCCGCAGAGCGTCGGCAAGATCCGGGAATTCTGGGGCAATTTCCAGGTCATCCTGAAGGCCTATGCCTGGGTCCGCGCCATGGGGGCCGACGGGATTGCCCAAGCGGCCGACATCTCGGTCCTCGGCAACAATTACATGGAAAAGGGCCTGCTGGCGATCCGGGGGGTCACCCGCTCCCACCCGGATGCGACGAGCCCGCGTCTGGAGATGACGCGATACTCGCTCGAGAAACTCCACGAGGACACGGGCGTCGACGTGCATGATGTCCTGAACCGGATGACCGATTTCGGCATCGATGCCATGTGGACCAGCCACGAACCCTGGCTGGTCCCCGAACCCTTCACCCCCGAAGCCGGAGAGATGTACGGCAAGGAGGATCTCGACCGCTGGATCTCGGTGATTTCCAGGATTTCGGATGAGGCGTACAGCGACCCGGAAAAGGTGAAGACCTCACCGCACAACCAGTCGATCCACCGGCTGAAACCCGGCGATACGGATGACCCGAAGCTCCGCGCAATGACCTGGCGCGCCTACAAGAAGAAGCGCGGGTAAACCGCCCCCGACAGCGTGGGCGGCAGGAAATCCTGTCGCCCCTTCAAGTCCAAAAAAATGCGTATGCGCGATCTTGCTTCGGCATCCTGTTGAGGATGCCGAGCCCAAACGGACGCGTGGACCGTTGAAGAAAAAGCGATCAACAGGGAGTCAGAAATGGAAAGTCCACATGGTGCAATGTCGTATGATGGATCACTCGCAGAGGGACCGGTCGGCAACAAGCTGACCGGGAAACTCGGTGTTGGCGAAATCGTGCTCATGGTGGTCGCGACCGCCTCGCCCTTGGCCGTGATGGTGGCGAACCTTCCGCTCATCGTCTTGCTGGGGAACGGACCGGCGGCGCCGGTCGATGCGCTCATCGCCATGATCATCATGCTGCTCTTCACGGTCGGGTTCATTTCGATGTCGCGCTACATCAAGAACTCCGGGGCCTTCTACGCCTATATCCAAAAGGGTCTGGGGCGGATTACCGGGCTTGGGTCGGCGACCCTGGCCTTGTGCTCCTACTCCTTGATCCTGATCGCGATCGAGGGGTTCTTCGGCTATGCGCTGGCGGACACGCTGAAGACTTTCCTCGGGATCGAGATTCCCTGGCAGGTCCTGTCGCTCGCCATCGTCGCGGTCGTCGGCTATTTCGGATACCGCCATATCGAACTGAGCGCCAAGGTGCTGGGCATCGCGCTTATCCTCGAGATCCTGATCGTGATCGCCGTCGATTTCGCTGTGATCTCGCAACAGGGCCTTGCCGCCCTTGATACGCGGGTTTTCGCGCTCGAGACGATCACCTCGGGCTCTCCCGGCTTCGGGATCATGTTCGCGATCTTCTGCTTCATCGGTTTCGAGGCCACGGTGGTCTTCCGGGAAGAGGCCCGCGACCCCGAGCGGACCATTCCCATCGCCACCTATGCCGCCGCCATCGGCGTCGGGATCTTCTATTTCGTCTCGATGTGGTGCTTCGTGGGCGGTGTCGGCTTCGACCGCGTCCTGCCCTTCGCCGAAGAACACCCGGGGGATGTCTATCTGTTGGTCAGCGAGCAGTTCCTCGGCACTGCGGCCAAGGACGCGATGCAGCTTCTGCTGATCACCAGCCTCTTCGCGGTCGTTCTGTCGCTGCACAATGTCGTCGTCCGCTACACGTACATCCTGGGCAGCTACGGCGCCTTCCCGCGGTTCCTCTCCGACATCCACCCCCGGAACGGCTCGCCGCACAAGGCTTCGCTGGTGCAGACGCTGTGTTCCCTTGCCGTTCTGGCCGTCGTCATGGCAATCGGGCTGGACCCCGTCACCCAAGTATACGCCTGGGGGGCAACCGCCGGAACCATCGGCTACATGTTCCTCCTCGCGCTGACCTGCGTAGGCGTTCTGGTGTTCTTCGCCAGTACGGATGGCGGCACCTCACGCTGGGTCTCCGTTGTCGCCCCCCTCGGTGCCCTGGCCGGTATCCTGTTCTGCATCTGGATTGCGATCGACAACCTTCCCACGCTCGTCGGTGGTGAAAATCCCTATCCAATCGCATTCGGGATCGCGCTCACCATTGCCGCGAGCTTCTTGGTTGGGGTGATCATGGCGGCATTCATCCGCGCCCGTAGGCCGGAGCGCTATCTGGAACTCAAGGCGCTGACCTAGTGCCGGGGCTGTCAGGGGGCCCGCCTCGTATCCCTTGTCAATTGCGGGGCAGGTCCCGGTTCTCACCAACAGATGAATACCTGAGGTATCCTATGATTTTTGAAGGAAAAACCGTCGCCATCACCGGTGCGGCAGGAGGCATTGGTACCGGCCTGTGCCGACAGTTCGGCCGGGCTGGCGCAAGCGTCGCCTTGATGGATCTCGATCGGATAGCGCTCGACAAGACCTGTGACGCGTTGAAGGCCGAGGGAATTGCGGCCGAGGCATTCATAACCGACGTGTCGGACCTCGATTCAGTCCGGCGAGCCGTGGCTGGCACGGTCGAAGCCTTTGGAAGCCTAGACGTGATGTGCTGCAACGCCGCGATCTTCCCGATCTCGACCATCGAGGACACGCTCCCGGAAACCTGGGACAGGTGCATGGCGGTCAACACCAGGGGGGCCTTTTTCTGCGTGCAGGCCGCTCTGCCCCACCTGCGCAAGAGCGGTGCGGGGCGCGTGGTTCTGACCTCCTCGATCACCGGCGCCGTCACGGGTATCCCGTCGTTCGCCCATTATGCCGCGAGCAAGGCGGCTTTGCTTGGGTTCATGCGCGGTGCGGTCATCGAGCTTGCGCGGGACGGGATCACGGTGAACGCGGTTCTGCCCGGCGTGGTCGAGACCGAAGCGCTCAAGCTGCTGGGCGAGGAATTTGCGACCAACGCCCGCGCCATTATCCCGGTGCACAGGCTCGGGCAGCCGGAAGACATCGCCAATGCCGCGATGTTCTTTGCCAGCCCTGCTTCCGGCTTCGTGACCGGACAATCCCTGATCGTCGACGGCGGCCAGGTTCTTCCTGAAACACCGGACGGCGTCTTGCCGCCCCGGCAATAGACGCAGGCGACGATGCGAGGGTGGCGCCCCCCTGGAGGGGGCGGCCACCCACAGCGGCAAAGTCATGGAGGAGCACAAATGCCCGAAGCAGGAAGAATGCCCAACATCTATAAGAGCGGCCTTGAGGCCAACGCCGCGAACTACGTGCCTCTGACGCCTGTGAACTTCATGGAACGGGCCTCGTTTGTACACCCGGATGCGCTTGCCGTTATCCATGGAAACGTGCGGCGCACCTGGTCCGAAACGTATCAGCGGACGCGGCGACTTGCATCTGCGCTACAGCGACATGGGGTTGCGACGGGCGAAACCGTTTCGATTATCGCGACGAACATTCCCGAAATGTTCGAAGTTCATTTCGGTGTGCCGATGGCCGGGGCTGTGCTGAACGCGATCAATACGCGCCTTGATGCGGCGGCCATTGCCTTCATCCTCGATCACGCGGAAACTAGGGTTCTGTTCGTCGATCCCGAGTTCTCCGGCCTTGCGCAGGAGGCGATTGCCCTGGCCTCCCGCACCGACCTGCTGGTGATCGACATCGAAGACCCCTGTTTCGGTGAAGGCACCAGAATGGGAGCGATGACCTACGCGGCCCTGCTGGACAGCGGCGACCCCGATTTCGTCTGGGAGGGACCGGCCTCCGAATGGGACGCCATCGCGCTCAACTACACCTCGGGCACGACGGGCGATCCCAAAGGAGTCGTCTACAGCCATCGAGGCGCCTATCTGAATGCCATTTCGCATATCGTCGACTGGGGGATGGCGCAGCACAGCGTCTATCTGTGGACGCTTCCCATGTTCCATTGCAACGGCTGGTGTTTCCCCTGGACCATTGCGGCAAATGCCGGGGTCAATGTCTGCCTGCGCGCCGTGCGCGACTCGTCGATCTTTCACTTGATCAGGGATGAGGGTGTCACCCATTTCTGCGGCGCGCCCATCGTGCTGAACATGCTCGCGAATGCTTCGGGTGACCTTGCAAGACCCAGCCATGGCGTCAAGGTCATGACGGCCGGTGCCCCGCCGCCGCCCGCAGTGATCCAGAAGGTCGAGGAGATGGGGTTCGAGGTCACGCATGTCTACGGTCTGACCGAAGTCTATGGTCCGGCGGTCATCAGCGTGTGGAAGACCCGATGGGACCGTCTTGGTGCCGCAGAACGGGCGCGGCTCAAGGCTAGGCAGGGTGTCGGGAACACCGCGCTGAGCGGGATAATGGTCGCCGATCCCGACACGCTGGAACGCCTGCCATCGGACGGTCAAAGCCTGGGCGAGATTTTCCTTCGCGGAAACAACGTCATGTGCGGGTATCTGAAGAATGCCTCAGCAACGCGGAAAAGCTTCAGGGGGGGCTGGTTCGCCTCGGGTGACCTTGGGGTCATGCACCCGGACGGCTATCTTGAGCTGAAGGATCGTTCGAAAGACATTATCATATCCGGCGGCGAAAACATCTCCTCCGTCGAGATCGAGAACGTCCTGTACCAGCATCCCGATGTCCTGGAGGCCGCAGTGGTTGCGCGGCCCGACGACAAATGGGGAGAAACGCCTTGCGCTTTCGTCACGCTGAAAGCCGGTAGGGACGTCAGCCCTGACGATATCATCCGTTTTTGCCGCGCAAATATGGCGGGATTCAAGATACCCAAAACCGTGATTTTCGGGCCGCTCCCCAAGACATCGACCGGGAAGATCCAGAAATTCGTTCTGCGCGAAACCGCGCGCGCGGTTCCCTGAGCCGGAGGGACCGATCAAAGCCTGAAACACAAGTAGACCAGACGGGCGGCGGACTTCTCGCGGCGTCGCGGCCCGCCAGTCCTCAATTGTCATCCGCCGCCGCAAGGGCGGCGAGCCAGGAGACTTGACCCCATGAATGACATGACAAAGACCTGCGGCGACACCAAGCCCGCGCTCCATCCGCTTGATCCCTTGACACTGGAGGAGCTGTGCCGGGCCGGTGACATCCTGCGCCGTGACAAGCGGCTGGGCGAAACCGCCCGCTTCCCCTACCTCATGCTGAACGAGCCGGCGAAAGCGGAAGTTCTGGCGCATCGACCGGGCCAGACGTTCCGACGTGAAGCCTATGCCCTTGTCCTCGACCGGGCAAGCGAAGAGACCCACGAGGCGATTGTCGATCTCGGGACGAACACCATCCTTTCCTGGACGCGGCTTGACATAGAGGCGCGGGGCCAGGCCCCCATCATGATCGAGGAATTCGACAGCTGCGTGGACATCGTGCGCGCAGATCCGGACTGGCGCGCCGCGGTGGCACGTCGGGGCCTGAGCGACGCGGATATCGACCGGATCCAGATCGACCCCTGGTCCTTCGGGCATTTCGGCGACGAGGAGAAGTTCCGGGGCAAGCGGCTAATGCGCGGTGTGGCTTTCCATCGCGGGAAGATGACCGACAACGGTTATGCCCACCCGATCGAGGGGCTGGTGGCGATCATCGATCTGAATGCGGGCAAGGTGGTCGAATTGCTGGACGACGGAGCAGATGTGCCGGTGCCGCAGGTGCTGCACAACTACGATACCCCTTCGCTCGGCGCCCCGCGGGAGGGCCTGAAGCCGCTGCACATTGTGCAGCCCGAAGGCGTCAGTTTCGAGATTGAGGGCTGGAACGTGCGCTGGCAGAACTGGAATTTCCGGGTCGGCTTCACCCCGCGCGAGGGGCTGGTCCTGCATCAACTCGGCTACGAAGACAAGGGTCGGCTCCGCCCCATCCTGTATCGCGCCAGCGTGACGGATATGGGCGTGCCCTATTCCGACAATGCCCTGAACCATTTCTGGAAATGCGCCTTTGACGGAGGCGAGTACGGGCTGGGCCGCCTCGCCAATCAGCTCGAACTTGGCTGCGATTGCCTCGGTGCGATCCGCTACTTCGACTTTCCGACGGTCGATGACTGCGGCCAGCCGTTCACGCTGAAAAATGCCGTCTGCATGCACGAGGAAGATTACGGAACACTCTGGAAACACTACGAGTTCCGTACGGGTGTCTATGAGCTGCGCCGGTCGCGCCGCCTGGTGATCAGCTTCTTCTGCACCGTCGCGAATTATGATTACGGCTTCTACTGGTACCTGTACCAGGACGGCACGATCCAGCTTGAGGCGAAGCTGACGGGTATTATCCAGACCGCTGCCGTCACACCGGGCAAGGCTCCCGCCGGCGGATTGGTCACGCCCGAAATCTATGGCCCGACCCACCAGCACTTCTTCTCAGCACGCCTCGACATGATGGTGGACGGGCTGCGGAACTCCGTCGTCGAGACCGAGTTCTCACCCAAGCCGCAGGGCGAAGACAACGTCTGGGGCAATGTCTTCAACGTCTCCAGCCGCACCCTGGCGACCGAATCCGAAGCTGCGCGCGAGGCGGACGGCGCCAGGGGGCGCTACTGGAAAATCATCAATCCCAACGTCACCAATTCTGTCGGCGGACACCCCGGCTACAAACTGGTCGCCGAACACAACCCGGTCATTCTGGCGCAGCCCGAAAGTCCCATGGGCCGCCGCGCCGGCTTTGCCCAGAAGCATCTCTGGGTGACGCCCTACGACCCCCAGGAGCGCTATGGCTCCGGTGAATTCCCCAACCAGAACCCCGGCGACGGCCTGCCGGTCTGGACGCAGAAGGATCGGGCGATCGAGGACGAGGATATCGTGGTCTGGCACACCTTCGGCCATACTCATGTCTGCAAGCCTGAGGATTTTCCGGTCATGCCTGTGATGTATGTAGGCTTCAAGCTGATGCCGAACGGCTTCTTTGACGGAAATCCGGCCATGGACCTGCCTGGTGCGCGGGATGCGCGAAGCGTGATTGCGGACGACGGCCGTACGGCTGGCGGCTGCTGCATGGCTGACGGCAAGTGAGGTCATTCCGGGCGCAGGGCCCTTCAGGCTCTTCGCCCGGATCTAGCTGGAGATGGCTCATGGTCTTGTTCCTTCCGATCGCCGCCGAATGGGCCGGTCTTCTGGTACTGCTTTTCTGGGTCCTGCGCTCGGCCCCCGCGGGCGCGTTGCGGATCGGCCCGACCCTTGGCGCGGCTCTGTTGCTCGTAATCGGGATGGCACCCCAGCTTGACGACTATGCGCGCCATTCGGTGCTGCTGCACGCACTGCAGAGCGGTGTGATCCACCAGATAGTCCCCGTGATCCTTGCGGTCCTGGGCTTTCGTCCCGGAGCGCGCGTCTTTGCCCGCTTGGGCTCGGAAGCGGCCGACCGGGTCGTTGTTGCGCTCGGGCTTGGCCATATTGTCATGGCTTTCCTGTGGGTCTGGCCGCCGCTGCATCTGCCGCTGATGCAGAGTGCCGTTCTCTATTCCGCAATGAAATGGGCGATGGCGCTCACCGGGCTTCTTTTCTGGTGCGCCATCCCGGCCCGTGTCGGTCGCAGGATTCCTGTTCTCCTCACAGCCTTACCCCAGGCAGCGGTGGGGTTGCTTCTCGTGGTCTTGCCTCCGCTCTACCCGATGATCTGTATAACAATGCCGAACTCTATCCTGCCCCTGGACTGGATGCTCGCCCTCGACGCAACCGCCGATCAGTCAGCCGGCGGAGCAGTGTTGTTGTTGGTCGCCCTCGTCTGCCCTCGGGGCAGCCGAAACGTGGCGGGCGCGACGAATGCCGACCTGGCGGTACGGCGCTGAGCGTCTCGACCTTCCAGCGGGTGCTCGGTCAACGGAAGGGGCCGCAGCGAACAACCGCCATGGCGAACGTTCGATCTCTGTTCCGCCTTAACTAACTCCACCGGCGTCGAAGTATTGCGGTCGACACCTGGCTCTATTGATGGCGTGGATGGCATAAGTACACTGCGCTTTCCATTCTGTCCCGGCGCGTCGGGAGTGTGAGGAGTTCAATGAACAGTAAGGGCAAAGGATCGACAATATCCGGGTCAGAGAAAGCAGTATTTGTGCTGGAGCCAACGAGCTCGGTGTGTTGATCTGCTTCTGATCCGCGCAACGCCATACCTGCCCGCGGCTGTATCAATCGCCACAACGAGAGGGCTGATACATGACCGCATCCACTACACCAAGTGGGCCGATGCCTTCGGGGTCGACCGCTACGGCTCCGAGATCATCGTGGAGAGGGTCGGCTTCCTGAGCCGCTCGAAGTCTGGTGAAGGCGAAGACCCTGAACTGCTCGACCACGAGGATCGATTTTCGGGCTGAGACCCCACAGATGAGACCCGGCCTTGGCACAAAGACTCTCAGCCGTTTGGAAACAGGATCGCTTCGACGTCCATCGCGCCGTTCAGCACGTGCAGGATCACAATCCGGTCCTCTGCAATGCAATAGAAAATCAGATACCGGCCATGAACCCGGCGACGCACACCGTGGTGCTCATAGCGTGGGATGATTGGCCAGGCCTCCGGCGTGTCCGCCAGTTCCAAGCAGCTGCGGGAAAGCTCTCGCACGAAACTCAGTGCCCGGGCCGGATTGTCTTGAGCGATGTAGTCGCCAATCGCTTCGAGATCAGCTTCTGCCGCAGCGGTAAGTTCGACGATCATTCCGCTGGGCGACCCATGGCATGATACTTGGCCTCCAGCCGCGCAAAAATCTCTTTTGCCGGTTTGGTGCGCCCAGCTTCGGCATCCGCGATGCCCTTGGCAAGGGCCTGATCCAATACGGCGAGTCTAGCCTCGCGTTCCTGAATCAGGCGAATGCCTTCACGCAGGACTTCACTCTTGGAGTTGTAGCGTCCGGTCTCAACCAGCTTCGTGACGAAGCTTTCAAGCTGCGATCCAAGGTCTGCGCTGATCATCATGGCCTCCAGAGTGTCCTTCGTCATAGATGGCAGGCCTGATAATAGTTATCAAGTCTGCTGAACCCAGGGGGAAACATGTTCATCCGCCAAGGCGCGACCGCGACTGCAAAAATGGCAATTCAATCACGACCAAGGCGTTCTTCGCCCGCCGCTTGTTGGGCGTGTACCAGACGGTCTTGCGCTCGCCTGTCTGGCTGAACTCATAGGTCACCCCGAGGATCGTCTCGCGACGATCCGGATCGAGCATCCATTCGACGGGCGTGCCGATGTCGAATTCAGACGGCAGGGTGGCGCGCGCGAGGGCGGGGGTTTCTGTGCTGGTCATTGTTCGTCTCCCTCATTTGTTGTCTGAATATTCGCCTTGATGAGCGCCACGTCGAACGCCTCCTGGAACCGCGCGCGGTAGGCGGGGCCCATGGCACGCGCCAATCCAAGGATGCCAAGTGGGTCATGAATTTTCGCAAGGTCAGCTGCGAACTGCGGCCGCAAGGTCAAGGTCACGCTAGTCGGATGCTTGCCGCGTGCGCCACGGGACTCCTCGACATCCGGCATCCCATCACGTTCCCAATCGTCGAAGACCTGATCGCGCAGACCTTGGGCAACGCGGCGGATCAGGAATTGTACTGAGCACCGTGCAGCCGTCGCCCAAGCTTCCGCCAGCCGCGCCTGCCGGGTGGTCAGCGACAATGCGACATGGACTACATGCCCGCGCGCTGGTGATCCAGTTGCAATACCAGCCACCTTCGTATCCGAAGCCCTCTGGCCAATGAAAACCTTCTTCTCGTCCCGGAACTCTTCCTTGGGCCCAAAGGGTCTGACGCTGACTTCGCCTGCGTTGCCATTTGGCGTGGCCGTAGCCGTAATCGCAGCTGACAAAGGCACCGGCTCTGACTGAGCGTCAATCGAAGCCTTCGGCACTGGGATTGCCCGACCAGCGTTATCGCTCGCGCCAGAGCTCCCGCCAAACCCCAACTTTGCCGAAAACCCTGCGTCCTGCCGGATGATCCGCATCATGTCCTTGCGCTGCGCCATCATGCGATCTCCGACGGATTGAGGATCAGCTGGTCGATTTCCTCCAGAAGGTCTCCTGCCTCCTTCACGGCACTCTGGACATGTGCCGCAAGCGCCCGGTTCGGCGTCTGGTCCGCGATCACCCCGAGAAGCCCTTCTCTGTCCATTCGAACATAAGCGGCGCGGCTACCAAGATAGGTCTCCAGGGCAGGCAAGGACTGGAACAATTCTTCCGCCACCGCCCGCTCGGTCTCTGATACCCGCACAGGCACCCGATTGAGCATCACGGAAAATCCCGCAAGCTCATCCGGCTTTTCCACCCGACCCCGCAGCTTCAGGTACCAATTGGCGGTTTCCATCGTCTCACTCAGATCGCCCCGCGACAGCATCATCGGGCAAATGATCCGATGGGCGGCGACGGCCAGAACATCCTGTGCCTCTGACCCTCCACCGAAGGTGTCGATCAGGATCAGATGCTCTTGATCTTGCTGCTCATAGATTTGCCCGATGGCTTCTGCCACCCGGTGCGCATCCAGCGTGTGGATCACTTCGACCAAGGGAGACCAGTTGCCTGCCTCCTTTCCCGCCTGCAACCATTTCAGACAGGATTTTGAAGCATCGGTGTCAAAGATCGTGACTGCCTCACCCCGAGCCGCAGCAGCTGAAGCCAGGGCGCGGCAGAGGGTGCTCTTGCCGGATCCCCCCTTGCGGTTCATCACCAGCACAACACGTATCCCGTAACCCATATCACCTTCCTCACTTCACTGATTACATTTCTCACGATGCGGATCGCATAATTCGTTTATCTTAACTCGCATCACTTTGATCTGAACGCTAACTGCGGATATCAGAAAATGGCTCGCGCAAATCTTATTGCGAAAAGCGTATCTCTTTAATCTTTTGCCTGATTACTGGATGCGTATGTCTTTTATCTGATCGCGCAATGTGTGTGTCGTAAGTCGCAAGCACGAACACACATCCCTGATGCCATAAGCCGCATCGCACATATCCTTTCTTCGGAGCCTTAACACTGAGGCGTCGGCTCCATACAGTAAATAAAACAAGGCTTTAAGCCCGTATTCTTGAGGAAACTCACCTTTGGCCACTTGGCTGGGGTGCACAATCCGTGTCTTGCCTTGTGTGTTCAGCGATCAGCGAAACGCATTGGGTGGCAGGGGAGTTACCCAAGGTCATCACAATCTGCAAGGGCATAAATGTCGCAAAGGTTGTGCTTGAAAGAGAGGTGAGGGAAGGGGTAAGGAAGAGTGGCAGGAAATGCGATGTGTCTACAAATAATCGGTGGCAGAAGTTGGCGGTAAAATCAGATCCTCGCGAAACAAGACTTAAGTCGCGGTCCAGGGTTTTGGCGAAGACTGACAATGAAGTTTCTGATTCTGCGGTGCAGCAATTTGGTGGACGCGGACGGCCTCGGTCGGTGGACAAGGGCCAGGTCGTAAGCTGCCGCCTGCCTGCTGAAGAACTCCATGCCTTCGATGTGCTCTGCACCCAGCTTGGCGCGAAATCCCGCTCGGACGGGGTGCGGTCGGTGGTGCGGATGGCCTCAGGTTTCCTCGAGTTCAGCCGAGAGGACAGCGCCAAGCTGGAGGAAATCCGCTATGAGTTGGGCAAGATCGGCACCAACGTGAACCAGATTGCTTTGGCTGCGAACCGGGGCAGGGCGCCGATGGTCAAGGCGCAGTGGGCATCGGTGGATGAGTTGCGGCGGTCATTGCCGATGGTGGCCAAGGCGCTGAGCCAGATCATCGCGGAGCGCCGGCGGCAGGGAGTGGCGCTATTCCGGAAGTTTGTCGAGGCTCAGGAGGGCGCGCGCCATGGTTAAGCTTGGGTCGCGGCCCATCGGGCTGGCAGAAGCCGTTTTTGGCGAGATCAACGTCCTGCGTCCGCAGCAGGGCAGGGTGAAGGCAGGCGGTTCGTCTTCTCCCAAACACGGGTTCAGTTTCTCGACCCGGGCCAGCCAGCTGTGGCGGTTTTCGCTGGGCTCAAGCGCGGCGGTGCTCAAGAAGATCGGCAAGGGCGGGACGGCCAACGGCAAGGAGTTGGCGGCGCAGATGGACTATCTGTTTTCGAAGTCGGCCTCGATCTTCGGCAACGGGGTCGTGCTGGATGCCGATGCCAAGGGGCTGACCAAGGACGAGCGCAACGAGATCGTCGGCGACTGGGTCGAGGATTGGCGCGGATCACCGAAGAACGGCCACACCACCCATCTGCTGATGAGCTTCCCGTCGCATGTGCGACCGGAGAAGGCAAAGCTGATCGCCGAGGCCTGGGCCTTCGAGATGTTCCAGTCGGGCGCGCATCAGGATGATGTCTGGGCCTATGTCGCAGCCCTGCACACCGACAAGGCGCATCCGCATGTCCACATAGTCGTCAACAACCGGGGCACGGTGAAGGACAGCTGGTTCTACATGGCCAAAGAGCATGCCTTCAATCTGGAGGTCATGAAGGCGCGCATGGTGGTGATCGCCGCCGAGGAGGGTGTGTTCCTCGATGCCACCTCGCGCGCCGAGCGTGGCTTGCTGACCTATGGGCCGTCGCGGGCAGAAATCGAACGGGCGCGGGCTGAGGGCCGGGCGCCCGGGGAACGGTCGCGCGAGGGCAAGGCTCTGGAGGATGCCTTGGTCACAATGGCGCGCACGGCGGATGCGATGCGCAGTCTGCAACATGTGGCGGCCCTGACGGGTCTGCCGGAGATTGGCGAGAAGATCGCCAGGGCGGAAGAGGCCCTGCGGCGGGGTGGGGTGTTGCAGCCGTTTCCGGGTGATGTGGTGACAGCGGAGCGGGCCGATCTGGACCGACATTTCAGCGGCTGGATGGCAGATGCCGAGGGCAAGATCCGGAAGATGCCGGTCCCCGAGCGCAAGGACATGCGGGATGAGCTTTATGGCTATGCCATCGACATCGCCAAGGGCCTGGGCGATGCTCGTGGGGCGCAGCTGTTGCAGATGCTGCCGCAGACCAAGCTTTACGCGACGGCTCTTGAGGGGGACCGGCTGACGCAGGGCAAGGCGGTTGTTGACCTGGAGCCTGGGGCCACGGATCGGCTGAAATCGGACATTGTCGGCAAAGCGGTGGGCTTGGGTCTCAGCGGTGACCGGGTGGCCGAGCGGCTGGAAACCGGTGCCGCCAATGCCTGGGAAGAACGCGATTGGGTGCGCAGTGACTTGGCAACCCTGTCCGGGCGGCGGCGTGCCGACCTTCGCACCCCGGATCAAAGCCGGACGGTCGTCGATGATCTCGACGGTTTCTACGAAGCGGTGGCCAAGTTGATTGAGCATGCCCGCGCGCATGAGGTGGTGCCGGACAATGCGCGGTTGCTGCGCGCCCTCGGGTCGATGGGCCGTATCATGCAAGCGGATGGCAAGGTGGAGTTCCGGGGAGATGCCCATGCGCAGCGCTTCGCCGATGAGCTGCGGCAACGGTATGGCAAAGGGATTGTGGCGGAACTCGCCTCTGGGCGGACGGGTGCGCTGGCAGGGGATTTCGAGGATACGGGGCAGCGGAAGTGGATAGCGCGGGCGGTTGTTTCTGCGGCAAAGTCGCATTTGGCGCTCGGGCTGACGCTGAAAGAGGCACAGCACGCTGAACGGCTGCTCGCGTCAACTCCTGCTCGGGGCGAGCATGATTGGGAGCTGTGATTGCGCTCAGGAGTTCAGCACGTGCCGTAGTAGCCGCCGGAATATCGGCAGTACTCTGTGGCAGTGCCGGAACGGATCATCTCTGCCGCAATGTCTCGGCCGTTGGGCAGAAGACATTGGGCAACGAGGCGTCCATATCGATCGGCGTCCAGAACTGCGCAATGCAGGTGCTTGCCGGAAATCAAATTGCGCAGGGCCGATGTGGCGGTTGAGCCGCCCTGATGGTTCCATTCGGGCGCATCGAGGCCCCAGACACGAATTCGACGCGACTCGCCGCTCAGCGTGAAGGTGTCTCCGTCCAGAACCTTGCTGACACGAGCTTCCAGGATGGGCGCTTCCTCGGCGCGCGCCATCCCGCCCTCAAGGAAAAGTAAACTAATCCCGATTGCCACCAAAAGGGGAATGCCAGTGAGATCAGTGCGACGAAGTCTGAAACGGCTCAAGTGTCTATACATGCGACCATTATCGCTCGGCTCGTCATATCACTGCAAGTTGCTTCCTCGATCAAAACCATGACGAAACAGGTGTGGCTGCCGAAGGCGGGCTGACGGCGGCTTACATCAGGCACTTTCCAGCGCCGCCAAGGTTTGGGCCCGAGGGCATGCTGTTTGGCTGAACTGCTGAAGTTTTTAGGGCTGCAATCATGCCGTGACTTCCTGACAAGTCAGAATGGCATTGGTAGGCTGGTCTCAGAAATCGCGCAGTCTGGGACGGTGACCAATGGCAAAGAGTCGCATCGATGAGGTATTGGCCGCCCTGAAAGCCGCAGGCAATGACGGTTTCGGGGCGCGCCGGGAGGTTCTCGAACGTCTGGGCATGGATCTGCTGCATCGACCGGCTCTGGGCGGTCAGATCGTTGCACGAATTTGCGCGATCGCAGAGCCAAGTCCGCGCGACGAGGGTCTGCTCGACCTGCTTGGAGCAGGACTTGATACTGCCCGCATCGCCCGTGAAAACGGCAAAGTACGTGGCCAGACGCTTATCGATGCAGTCGAAGCAGCACTTGAGCTGGCGCGCGGACAGGGCCGAATGACATCCGCTCACAGTTTGCTCTTTGCGCAGCTTTGGACCCGAAACGGCTTGCCCGCGCCCGCTGCTCTCGCACTGCAAGTCGAAGATGTCGTCCCTGCGACCAGTCGACGTGCGGCCAATCCTGCCGAAGGCGACGCCCTCTTAGAAGGGCTTTTTGCTGAACTCACCTTGCAGGCAGACGGCGAACCGCTTGCTCTGCATCACGCGCTGACGGAGAGCTTCCCAGCCATGCCGCCTGAAATGCGTGATCATGTCGTGGCCTATTCGGTGAGTCGCAGTGATCCCCTCCATGCCGATCTGGCCTGTTACTGGTTGCTCGATGCGTCACCGCGCATTCGTCTCACGGCAGCACAAGGCCTCGCCGATCGACTGGCAAGTGGTGAGCTGCCAGGGCTCATTCTGGCGTCACTTGTCGTCTTGCGCAGTTGGATGCCCGAAGATGTTGCGCGGGCGAAGGTCAACGCCATTCTCAAAGACGCGATGCGCAAGAGCATCACCTCCTCAGCAGAGCAGGTGCCGTGGACGCTCCACTGCATTCGAGCGTCTTTGCCCGATGGGGGCGGAGCGCAGAGCATCGGCATTGCGTTGCAATCCGGATCGCAGCGCAAGATGGCGATGCTGCTCCTGAAACAAGGGCAGGGCGTGAAGGACGCCTATACCATCACGTGTCGAACAGCGCGGGACCAGAAATCGATCATCGAGCGCATGTCCGACGAAGTCGGCGCTCTGACGGTAACAGCAGATTATGTGCGCCGTGCCCTTTCCGTTGCGCTGGCGGATGGTCTTGCCCACGGGCAGCCGCCGGTTCCGGGGCTGATCGAGGTGGTCCGGCTTTGCGGGTTTACCGGGTTGCGGCCGGAGGTGAAATCGACCTCGGACCTCATTGCTGATCTTGCCTCAACGCAAGCCGTGCACGCGCTTCCGCCGCGGCAACACGGGGATCTGATTACCACCAGCGAGGAATGGTGGGATCGCCACGAGACCATCGAAAGCTGGTTTGAAGACAGCGATGCAGCCCACGCCGTTCTCGACAAGGCGCGCAGCGCGAAATCTGCAGAGACGGCACTTTGGAAATGGTTGGAGACCCGACGCGATTGGTGGGCACGCATTCTGGCCCGATCCGCGGATGTCTTGGAGGCGGCTCACCACCCGGATGCGGCAGGCTTTGCCGCCTGTGCCATTGCCCTGCTGGAAGGTCGCAGTTTGAAGACGATCCCGGTCATGCTTGATGTGCACGAACAGACGATTGAAGCTTGGGTCCGAGATGATCCAGACTTCGACCCAGGCCTGACGTTTGAAGAACTGGCGCAGGAGACACCCACCCCTGAAAAGAAGGGTGAAGTCGCAGCCCTGCTGCGGGGCACCAAACTTTCGGTGGACTGGCTTGACGGTTATATGACCGGCGTTGTGATCGCGCCGCAGATGATCATGCCAAACCAATGGCTGCCTGCAGTTCTGGAGCCGGTCTTGCCACGGATCAACCCGTCGCAATTCCAGCGTTTCATGGACCTTCTCATGACCCGCGCTCAGACGGTTTCAGACGTTGCCTCTGTCCCTGACCAACTCGTTGCCGCGATATCTTGCCGCTCGAAGAAGGGTCAGGCGGAATGGTGGGGCGGGTTTTCGGATGCAATGGGGAAGTTTCGAACGGCTTGGCCCAAGAAGGGCATGACCAAGGAGGACCGGCGGCTCTTCGAGGTTGTGAGCGCTGGCTTGGCAGGCTCGGATTTGGCTGATTTTGCGGCGCTGGTCGCACTCCGACAGGAGCGCAATCTAGGCTAGTGGGAAGACTTCGAGCGTCGAAAAGGGCGGGTACCGGTCATACGCCGCGCTTCGAACGAATGGCAGCTTTGGGCCGGGTTCGACGCCGCGCCTGCAGCGCGCAGGGCCCTTCTACGAAATGTCTGGGTGACGGCGATGGGCTTGCCGCGTTGGTCCCGACGGCCTGCTCCCACCAGGGAGGGTGGACCGTGGTGGCGGTGTTGGATATCGGAACGAAGCGGTCACTTGCCGCGCGATATGCAGCCCACGACAGACTATGAAAGCCGAGCGGGTCCAACATGATAATTGCAAAGCGATGCCAACGACTTGAGGGCGGAATCATTTTTCTGAGCGGGATGCTCATCTACTGGCAATCCGCATAACTGATACCTTGGTGGATGGCGTTGCTTGCATTTATCGCGCCTGATCTGAGCTCCTCCGGCTATTTTTTCGGCGGACGCGTCGGGGCGTTGGTTTACAATTCTGTGGATGTTTACGCCCTTGGAGCGGCAGTGATAGCCTGGGGCTGCTCTATGCGCTCCCGCTTGTGACCGGCCTTGGCGCGCTCTGGCTTGCGCATTCCGGGTTCGATCGCCTGCTCGGCTATGGCCTGAAGTCTTCAGAGGCCTTCTCTGTCACGCATCTGGGACGGATCGGAAAAGCAAGATAGCTTACCTGCGCCGGGGCCCGCACACCGACAAGCTCCCCCAGGCGATCAGTCCGATCACCAGACCCCAGAAAGCCCCGCCAATCCCGAAGAGCTGGATGTTCGCGGCCGAGGCAAGGAAGGTGATCAGCGCCGGCTCGCGGGTGGTGGGGTCAGACATCGCCGTGGCGAGACTGTGCCCGATCGTGCCCAGCAAGGCGAGCCCCGCCAGAGCGGCGATAAACCCAGCCGGAAGGGCCATGAACACCGCCGCCAGCGTCACGCCGAAGATCCCGATCAGCGTGTAGAACAGTCCGGCGGCGATCCCGCCCATCCAGCGTTTTGCGGGGTCCTCATGCGCCTCGGGGCCAGTCACGATCGCTGCTGTGATTGCGGCGACATTGAACGCATGCGCGCCGAACGGGGCCATCAGCAGCGAGCCGAAGCCCGTCACCGTCACGACGGGATCGGCACTGACCGCGTAGCCGTCATTGCGCAATACCAGCATGCCCGGCATGTATTGGCCAGTGAGCGTGATCAGGAACAGCGGCAATGCGAGACTGAGCGCCGCATTCAGCGTGAACACCGGTGGGGTAAGGACCGGTACCGCCAGTTCCAGCCCCACCCCCGACAGATCGACCTCGCCCCGCGCCAGCAGCCAGACCAGCCCGACCGCCAGAATGCCGATGATCGCATAGCGCGCAGTGAAGCGTTTCAGGACAAGGTAGCTGCCGACCAGTAATGTCACGAGGGCAGGGTTGGCACTGGCAGCGCCAAAGGCACCGATCCCGAATTGCAGTAAAATTCCGGCCAGAAGTGCTGCGGCAACGGCGGGCGGGATCAGCCGGATCAGCCGCTCGAAAAAGCCCGAAAGCCCTAGCGCGACGAAGGCCAGCGCCGAGAGGATATAGGCCCCGATGGCCTCGGGGTAGCTGACCGTGCCGAGCGCCGTGACCAGAAAGGCGGCCCCCGGCGTTGACCATGCGGTGATGACCGGCATCCGATAACGCCAGCTGAGGAACAATCCGGTCACGCCAACCCCGACAGAGACAGCCCAGACCCAGGATGCGGTCTGCCTGGGATCAAGGCCGGCCAGCTGCGCGGCCTGAAAGACCAGAATGAACGTGCCGCCATAGTTGACAATAACCGAGACCAGTCCGGCCATCACCGGCGGCAAAAGGTCTTTAGGGCGGGGCGGGGCAAGCGTGGTCATAATATGGGCTGTCCTTCGGAGCGTGTTTGTCCGGATCTAGCCGCAGACCGGACGATTTGTTCCCGCCAATTCTGGCCCAAACGGCAGACCAATGGCCGACTGCTTCGCAGCGCTCGTGCCAATCCGCTGTAACGGGGCTGTGGTTGTGCGCAAGAATCGGTATGGAAGGACTACATCCTTAGGAATCCGAGGCAGACCAATTGTTTCGCCATACCCAACTCGAAACCGTCAAGGCCTGGCTGATCCACCCCGATTATGCCGGCCTGCCGCTGCACAGTCGCATACAGCGCGCCATCCGGCAGCTGATCCTCGACGGGGCGCTGGCGGCGGGCAAGCCCCTGCCTGCCACCCGCGGCCTTGCGGCCTCGCTCAGCGTGTCGCGCGATACCGTCGAGAATGCCTATGGCCAGCTTCACGCCGAGGGCTTTGTCATTCGCCGGGTCGGCAGCGGCAGCTTTGTCGCCCCGATCAACGATCTGTTGCCTGTAGCCCCCAGGACCCGCCCCCCTTCCCGGGAAACCGACGCGATCAGAGCGGGTCTGAGCGCACGCGGGGCGGCGATGGTCGTCCATGGCGGAACCCATTCGGGCGGCCCGGTCCGGCTGTTTCAGCAAGGCCTGCCCGAGACCCGCAACTTCCCGATCCGGATCTGGGAGCGGCTGGAGCGTCAGGTGCTGAAGGAACACGGCACCGCCGCGCTGGTAATGACCGATCCGCAAGGCGCGCGCCCTTTGCGGCAGGCGATTGCCGATTACGTCAATCTCGAACGCGGCGCGCGGGCCACGGCGGATCGTGTGCTGATCCTGACCAGCTCGCAACAGGCGATGGCGCTGACGGCAAATCTGCTGCTGGACCCTGGCGAGCGGATCTTTGTCGAAGACCCCGGCTATCACGGCGCGAGGCAGGCCTTTGCGGCGGCGGGTGCAGTGCCGGTGCCTGTCCCCCTTGACCGCGAGGGGCTGATCGTCCGCCAGATGTTTGACCGGGCGGACAAGGCGCGGGTGGTCTCCCTGACGCCCTCGCACCAGTTCCCGACCGGAGCAACCCTGTCGCTGGAGCGGCGGCTTGCGCTGATCGACTGGGCCGCGCGGCGCGGCGGCTGGATCATCGAGGATGATTATGACAGCGAGTTCCATTATGCGGGACGCCCCACGGCCTGCGTCCAGGGGCTCGATCCGCATGACCGCACGATCTACATCGGGACCTTTACCAAATCGCTCTTTCCGGGCCTGAGGATCGGCTATCTGATCCTGCCGCCGGACCTCGTAGCCCCCTTCACCATCGCGCGCACTCAGCAAGACGGCCATCCGGCCTCGATCGCGCAGCTGGTGCTGGCGCGCTTCATCCAGGGCGGGCATTTCGGGGCGCATATCAGGCTGATGCGCAACATCTATGCCGAAAGGATGCGGATTCTCGCCCGGCTGATTGAAAAGGATCTGGCGGGCCTCGTTGAGGCGCGCGTTCCTTCCGGAGGGCTGCAGATGCCCTGCCTTCTGACTTGCGATCTGGCCGAGGCCCGGGTGGTCAACGCCGCCGCCCGGGCGGGGCTTGGCCTGACCGGGCTAACAGCGCTGCACGCAACCGCGCGACCTCAGCCTGGCTTCCTGATGGGCTTTGCCGCCTTCACGCCAACAGAGCTGGAAAGCGGCGTTCATATTCTTGCGCGTGTGCTGCACGATCTGAAAACTGCGGCGCATCCCGACTGAATGGTCTGGTCACAGATGCGGAAGTGGCGGGATCAATCGGGTCGATCCGGGACTACTCTTGCGCATCACAACCATGAAGAATTCCGCCATGTCCCTTGCTTACTCTCCGTCAGAGCTTCACCCGGATGCAGACATCAACCGCTTCGGCAATAACCCGGCGCAGCGCTTCGCACAGAATCTGGCGCTGGTTCAGACCCGGATCGCCGAAGCCTGTGCCCGCGCTGGCCGTGCCCCGGGCGAGGTGCAGCTGTTGCCGGTGACCAAGACCGTGCCCGCCGCCGTTCTGCGTCACGCCTTTGCCGCCGGGATCCGGGATTTCGGCGAGAACAAGCTGCAGGAGGCCCGCGACAAGCAGGCGGCGCTCTCCGATCTGCCGATCCGCTGGAACGTCATCGGGCATCTGCAGACGAACAAGGTCAAGTATCTGGTGCGGTTCGCGTCAGAGTTCCACGCCCTCGACAGCCTGCGGCTGGCGGCGGAACTGAACCGTAGACTTGAGGCACTGGGCCGGGACCTGTCGGTCTTCATCCAGGTCAATACCTCGGGCGAAGACAGCAAATACGGGCTTCCGCCAGAGGCATTGCCCGCCTTCATCGAGCGGCTGGCGGACTTCCCGCGCCTGCGGCCGCAGGGGTTGATGACCCTCGCAATCCTCAGCGGCGATCCTCTCCGGGTCCGGCGCTGCTTCGCGCTGCTGCGAATCCTGCGTGACGCGGCACAGCTGCGCCACCCCGGGATCACGCGGCTTTCCATGGGCATGACCAGCGATTTCGAGATCGCCATCGAAGAAGGCGCCGATGTGGTCAGGGTGGGTCAGGCCATCTTCGGCCCCCGCCCAAGATCGGCGGGAGCCTTCTGGCCCGGGCTGGACGATGTCTGAACTGGCCCACCGCCTTGTCAGATTGGCTTCTCGTAAGTGACCCAATTCGCGGCATTGGCCACATCGTCATAGAGCCGCCGCGCCGTCGCATTATCCTCCGCCGTCACCCAGGACAGCATCGGCCAGCCCCGACTGCGGGCAATCTGGCTCAAGGCCTCGATCAGCAAGCGACCGACACCCCGGCCCCGTAGTGACGGATTGACATAGAGATCATCAAGAAATCCCGCATCCCGCCCCAGCAGCGGGCGCGGCTGCGGCCAGAAATGCGCGAAGCCGACCGGCTTGCCCGCCGACAGGGCCACCAAGCCCTCAAGCGGGTGGGCCGGGTCATGCAGCCAGGCCCAGGTGCGGTCGAGGATTTCCTCCGTCATCGGGACTTTGTAGAAACCGGCATATCCTTTGTAGAGTTCGCGCCACGGCGCGGCATCCGCCAAGGCCACGGCGCGGATTTCGATATAGGTCGGCGGGCTTTCACCCAGGGCCGGAACTTGGGGGTGGATGGGATCAGTCATTGCATGTCTCCTTCAGACTGGCGCCCCTCGGGTCGCGATCTGTCGGGTAAGTGCCAGAAATCGGACTGGCATGATCCCGCCAATATAGAGACAATATCCAGACCAATTGTGCCTGCCGATATACAGGATCCAGCCGCCCCGTCAGCCTGAGCCCCGGAATGCGACAAGGTGGCCTTGCAATTGTCGCGATCTCGCGTCGCCGCCCGACCATCCTGAACCGAGCGTTCAGCCGCAGCAATCCGGAGGGTATTTCACTCTGCCACCGTGCACGGTCCACTGCAGCACAGGTCTCGGTCGGCACAGGCTTGGCGCGACCAGGGGACCGAAGCATGCAGCATTAGTCGGGACCGAGTGGCGCTAATGGGATGTGTCGGCTGCTTCCCCACCGTTGGGTTACCCTGAAGAGGGATCAACCGTGCAACAAGGAGAAGTAGCCATGTGTGCAAACAAGACAGGAAGCCTCGAGGACCTTGTCATCTTCGGTGTCGATATCGGCAAGGACACGTTTCATCTGGTCGGGTTCGACCGCGCCGACCAGCTTGGTCATGCGCAAGCAGATCGAGCGGCTGGCGTTGAGTGCCACATTCGAACAACTCCACGCTGCATCGTCGGGATAGAAGCCTGCCTCAGCGCCCATTTTGTCAGCCGGACGCTACGAGGCATGGGTTTCGAGCCGCGGATCATCCCCGCACTTTATGTGAAGTCCTTCAACAAGGGCCAGAAGAATGGCTACAATGACGCCGTGGCAATCGCTGAGGCGGCGCTGCGACCTAACCTGCGGACCGTCTCGGAGAAGGATCAGGATCAACTTGATCTTCAGGCATTGCATCAGGTCCGGGCACGGCTGGTTTCGCGGCGCACGGCGAGCATCAACCAGATCCGGGCCTTTCTGATCGAACAGGGCATCACTGTGCGCTCGGGTCTGCGGGCGTTGAAGAACTCGTTTGAGGCGATCCTCGAACAGCGGCGGGGCGAGGTCTCGCCCCGGATGCGCGGTATTCTGATCGGGCTTTACGGCGACTGGCTGTGGCTGGACAAACGGATCGAGGACGTCTCGGGCGAGATCGAGGAGATCAGCCGCACGGAAGAGAACTGCGCCAACGTCATGACCATCCCCGGGATCGGTCCAATGATCTCGACGGCAATGGTCACGGCAGTTGGCAAGGGGGAGGCTTTCGACCGAGGTCGGGACTTTGTCGCGTGGGTCGGTTTGGTGCCGACCCAATACAGCACGGGCGGGAGAACGATCCTCGGGCGGATCACCAAACGGGGGGGCCGCTATCTTCGTATGCTCTTCGTTCAGGCGGCGAAGGTAATCATGATGCGTCAGAACAGGTGGTCCACCTTCAGCTTCGGCCCCTGGCTGACCGAAGCGGTGAAGCGCATGCCGCGCAACAAGGCTGCCGTTGCGCTGGCCAACAAACTTGCCCGAACCGCATGGAGCGCTCTGCGACACGGGACCCGGTTCGACGCCCCAAGAGATATGGCCATGGAAACCATCTGACGCTTTCCACGGTCAGAAGGAGTTCGCGACAGAGAGACAGGATGGAACGGAGAAAATACGCCCCCAGAGTCTGACGGCCCTTATGGTCAGCCAGGACCTTGCCGCTAATGAGACCAAGGCGTGTGCGTAACCCCATCAAGGCCACGGCCCGCGAGCCGATCAACAGGCTGGATACATATGAGCGATTTCCGAAGTCGTGCCAAATTCTCAATTGCGAACAGCAGCCGACACATACATCAGGGCCGTTTCTCATTCCCCCGCCAGTGCCGCTTTTGCAAAGCGCCCCGGCGGCTGGCCGGTATGGCGGCTGAAAGCGGTGCTGAAGGTGCTGGCAGAACCATAGCCGACGCGGGCCGCCACCTCCTCCAGCGCAAGGCTGCCGCGACCCAGAAGGTCGCGTGCCACGGCCATGCGCCAAATGGTCAGGTATTCCATGGGTCGGGTGCCGACCATGCGGGTGAACCGCGCGAAGAATGCCGAGCGCGAGATGCCCGCCATTTCGGCCAGATCGGGGACCGTCCAGGCGCGGGTGATGTCGCCATGTAAGCTCCGCAGGGCGACCGCGATGCGCGGATCGGACAGACCACGCAGCAAACCGGGGGCAGCTGTCCGGGCCGGGGCTGCCCGCAGCGCCTCGATCAGCAGGATCTCGACCAGTCGCGTCAGGATCAGCTCGCGGCCTGCCCCGTCGCGCGCGGCTTCTTCGCCCAGTATATGCACCAGCTGCGTCAGACGTGGCACGCCGCGCAGGTGGATCATCCGGGGCAAGAGCGTCACCAGCAGCGCCGCATCCGGTGCGGCAAAGGTGAACCAGCCGCCGAATTGCCGCATCTCGGGCGGTCCGTCCTGTCGCCCGTGACGAACCTCGTGGCGCGGCGGATCGGTCTGGGCATCGATCCGGCGCAGCGGCCCGGGCCTCAGGCTGGACATGCCAAAGCGTGGCGTCGCGGGCAGCAGCACGAAATCGCCCGCCTCGACAATGACCGGCGCTTCGCCATCGACGGTCAGCCGACAGCTTCCCTGGGTCATGGCCGCAAAGGCTGGGCGGCCGAATTTGGTATATTCCACCGCCCACGGCCCAGCCGCGGTGATCCCCTTGGAGAACACCGCCTGAGGACGTAAGAGCTCGATGACTTGGGCAAGAGGATCGGGCATTCAGGACTTTCGAAAATAAAATTAGGACTACTGATTGATGATGCGCCTGATCATGCGGGTTACACCCGTCCTGTCAACTCAGGAGATCACCATGAATACCGTCCTCATCACCGGCGCGTCATCGGGCTACGGTCTGGAAACCGCCCGCCATTTCCATGCGCAAGGCTGGCAGGTCATCGCCACCATGCGGACCCCGCGCGCGGGGATCCTGCCCGACGGAGTCCGCATTCTGCCGCTCGACGTCACCGACACGGCCAGCATTCACGCCGCCATTCACGCCAGCGGTCCCATGGATGTGCTCGTGAACAATGCGGGTATCGGCCTTGTCGGGGCCTTCGAGGCCGCGCCAATGGATTATATCCGCAAGATATTCGACACCAACACCTTTGGCACCATGGCGATGGTGCAGGCACTGATCCCGCAGATGCGGGTGCGCCGGTCGGGGGTGATCGTCAACGTGACCTCCAGCGTGACACTGGCCCCGATGCCCCTGACCGCCGCCTATACCGCCAGCAAGCAGGCAATCGAGGGCTTCACCGGATCGCTGGCGCATGAACTGGCGGCCTTCGGCATCCGGGCCAAGCTGGTCGAGCCGGGCTATGCGCCGACCACGCGCTTTTCGCAGAATATCGACTTCGCCATCGAGGACATGATCCCCCCGGCCTATGCCGACTTCGCCGCCCCGATCTTTGCCGCCTTTGCCAACCCAGCGCTGACCACAAAGGAAAGCGACGTGGCCGAGGCGGTGTTTCTGGCCGCGACCGACGGCACGGACCGGCTGCGCTATCCTGCCGGGCCGGATGCTGTTGCGTTGGCGGCCTGACATGCTGCTGGAGGATGGTGCCGAGTGTAGCCGGTCCTGACCGGGATAAGCACAACACTCTCGCTTTGTCCCCTTGCCGTCCCGTGTCTCGAGCGGCGTCTTCAGGAGACGCTGCCTCGCAGCATGAAGCTTCGCCGACTGTCGGCTTTGGGCCGACCGGCACGGAACGCGCCGGTCAGAACTGTTTGCTACAGGTCGATACCCTCGGAGAGCGTTAAGGCGTCCTCGATGTCGACGCCGAGGTAACGCACCGTGCTGTCCATCTTCGTGTGGCCGAGCAGCAGTTGGACCGCCCGCAGGTTTCCGGTCTTCTTGTAGATCTGCGCCACCTTAGTTCGACGCATCGAATGCGTGCCGTAGGCGCTCGGCTCCAAGCCGATCGACATGACCCAGCCCCGAACGATCCGGGCATACTGTCGCGTCGACAGGTGCGGGCTGCCGTGGATTCGGCTGGGCCACAGGAACTCCAGACCGATCATTTCGGGATGCCGGGGCAGAAGCGGGCGTTTCTGGCCGATGATGCGGCCCTTGTTCCAAGGCGCTCGGACAGGACGGAGGACGGGAAGAAAATCGATGGACATGGACTACCTCCTGTCCACCGGGCCCACCCTTCTTCGGTCATGCCGACCACTACAGCATACCGTGTTTAGGGCCGGGAGTGGGCCGTCTGGCGGCGATCTGCCTGACGCAGGCGCGGCATCGCATCCGCAGCGTTCTTCGAAACCTGCCGTTCACCCAAGTGGGCGCGATACGCAGAATTACGGACATCAAAGGCGCTGCCTCGTTGTCAGGACAGTGCAGGTATCGACAGTCGTCAGCCCGCCCGGCGGGCAGAAAAACTCAGTTAGCCTTCTTTCGCAGTGAAGCTTTGAGCCAAGGCGAGTCGAGCGAGCAGGATGCCAGCATGCGCCACGTCAGCTGACCTCCTATCTGGTCCATGCAGTACCGCATGTGCGATCAGTCATTGACCCTTCCCCGGTAGAGATACACAAGTCTCGTCGCGTGGCCTACTCCTCACCAAAGGAACATCGTTGCCAACTTGGAACGTCGCACCTAAGCATAGTGTTGCGAGGATCCGAGGGACAGGCATGCCAGAACAATATCAAATCGCAGCTTACCGCCATTTTGAAACGGCCGAACTTCTTGCTGCCAATGGAATGCGAGACGATGCGGCCTACCACCTAGGTGTCTCAGGTGAAAATGCAATCAAGTATGCGATGCAGGAGGCAGGTTTGGAGGCCTTTTGGGATCGATGTGGAATCAAAAAGAATAATCAGCCGATGAGAGGGCATTGGGGGCACCTGCAAGCCAAGGTGCAACAAGAGCTTGGCAATATCAATCTATTCGCGACTGGGCGCAGATCAGTCCCCCTGCAAAACCTTGTAAACTCTGGTCCCGTTCAGCAATTCTCCGGGTGGGGAATTGACATTAGATACGCTGATAGCGGTCTAGTTCCCATTAGTGCAATGGATCACGCCCGGTGGCATTCAGACGCGCAAGAATTCCTGATCAATTTTGTGCTGTGAGGCATGCATGCACTATCATGAAACTATTGTAGCGGCAGTCGAGCTTCTCTTGAGATGTGGTGAATCCGTCACCCGCGAAGTCTGTCTAGTGCGTGACGCCTCTGGACGTCTCACCTTGGTTGCACAGAAATTCAAAGATTCTAGCAAGCTAAAGGACGCTTTCAAAGAAAGGCTGGGGAATTACGCAACTGACATCGGAGTAATGGAGGGAGGGATAGCGGCCACTGTCTCTAAAGCGCCTCAATCCATGGCGAAAGATGTATTTATCCAGTCCCATGACAAGACTTTTGAATACACTTATGTCGACAACCGGGTGGTTGGCGAAGATTGGCTGTCTTCGAATCCGCCCCACGATAAAATTACAGGTGCGAAGCGCTTTATTTTTTATTCGTTGAAAGGCGGAGTAGGCCGGTCGACTGCGCTCGCCGTATACGCTGCTCATCTGGCTTCTCAAGGGAAGAAGAGCCTTGTGATAGATTTGGATATTGAAGCGCCCGGGCTTGGGAGCATCCTTCTTTCCAATTCAAAAGATAGTCGGTCAAATCTACCACGTTTCGGTGTTATTGACTATCTCCTTGAGAACGGAATCACAGGAGTGCGGGAGGAAGATCTAAACGAGTTCATTTCTACCAGTGCACTAGGATCAGGAGCGATAGACGTTCTGCCAGCAGTTGGATACGAAACAGAAAGCCGACCAGAACTTTTTGTCGAGAAGTTGTCGCGCGCGTTGACCGAAGATTTTGTTGGAGGGAAGAAACACAGCCTAGCGCGACAAGTACGAGAAATGGTCGATGCATTTGATCGCAGTGCTGCGTACGATGCAATTTTGATCGACGCACGAGCGGGTTTCTCTGAGATAACCGCTGCGACACTCATGGGCATGAGCGCTCAACTAATATTTTTTGGGATAGACCAAAATCAAACGTTTTCTGGATATCGGTATCTGCTAAGCCATCTTATTTCGCAGACTGACTTCAGTGACGGCGCGGTTGGTTGGAGAGAGAAAATTGCTTTTGTGCAATCGAAGGCTCCTGGGACGAAACGTGAGAGATCATCCTTCAAGGCTGAGCTTTTTGAAGTTTGCGCTGATACGATATACGATCAAATGGATGGCCTCGAAAATGAGGAAGATTTGTTTACCTTTTCCCCAAGCGACGAGTCGTTCCTTGCGCCACATAACGCAGCCTATATCCGTTACGACGCCGCCTTCTCTGCATTCGACCCTCTTCGTCATGAGGAGCAAGTTGACCCGGAACTCTTCAGCGGCGCTTATGCAAAATTCATCGAGCGATTGGATCAGCTTATCGAAGATGGAGTTGAGTAAATGAATGTGCATGACGCAGAGATTATTCGCGACGTCCTTAAGGCTATCCCTCGAGATCAGGCATCTTCGATAGCCACACCACCTGCGGACGAAGATATCCTCTATTTACCTTCTCATGCGTCAGCTTTGGATCCAAATGTTGCTCTAGTTATTGGAAACAGGGGGATGGGGAAGACCTTCTGGGCCAGCGCTTTGGTTGACCCTAATACGAGGAAGTTTATTTCGGAACGTGGGAAAGTTTCTAGGGCCGTAGCTTCACTCAGGGATTTTACTGTGTCGTTTGCGTTTGCCGACCGGCAGGGTGTGATGGGAGTCTCGTCAAATCACATATCCACCCACCGTGAAATTGCGGCGGAGGATTATTGGCGTGCAGTAATAATTGAAACGATTGTCAAGGCGCAAAATATACCCGGAATTCCCATTTTTTCTGCGCTGATCGCTGACGTAGAGTTGGCGCTGAAAACGCTGGCTGATCTCGATCAGCGTCTCAGCCGCGCTGGAACCCCGATATTGGTTCTGTTTGACCAGCTAGATCAGATGGCTGATGACTGGGAAAGCATTCAACGTTCAACTAAAGGTGTGCTGCGGTTGGCCCTTGCTTGCAAGAGCTATCGTTCGATTAAAATAAAAATCTTCATGCGACCAGATCAAGCTGCGGATGAGAAACTGT